>NZ_JBHXVO010000017.1:56314-157135 GCF_042672265.1 Nocardia sp. NPDC127526
CGGCTGGGGTGCGATGGCTTGCCGCTGGCGGCTGGGGTGCGATGGCTTGCCGCTGGCGGCTGGGGTGCGATGGCTTGCCGCTGGCGGCTGGGGTGCGATGGCTTGCCGCTGGCGGCTGGGGTGCGATGGCCTGCCCCTGGCGGCTGGGTTCGGCGGCTTGCCCCGAGACGTTTGGGGGTGTGGGGGCTTGCCCCCACGGATGTGGTTGGGGTTCGGGGGCGAAGCCCCCGAGAGGTTCCGAGAGGTGGGTATGGTCGGTGTATGGCTGAGAGTCCCGAGATTCGCATTGGTACCGCGGAGCGGGAGGAAGCCATGCAGCGGCTGTCGGAGCATTTCGCGGCGGGGCGGTTGAGTGTGGCCGAGTTCGATGAGCGGAGTGCGATCGTGTCGGCGGCGCGGACGCGGGGGGATTTGGCGCCGGTGTTCGCGGATTTGCCGGTGCCGGTGGTGGGGAAGGCCGGCGGGGAGCGGCAGGCGAAGGCGCGGGGGCAGTGGCGGGAGCAGCGGGTTATGCCGCTGATCGTGATTCTGGCGATTGTGCTGTTCTTCGTCACGAAGGTGTGGCTGGTGTTTCTGATCATTCCGGTGGCGGCGGTGCTGTTGTTCGGGAATGTGTGGGCTTGGTGGGCGGATGACGACCACGACAAGAAGAACAAGAAGCGGGCGGAGTGATGGAACCCATCGAAATCAATGCGGGCAGTTGGTATCTGCGGGCATTGCGGGCCGATGAGCGGATCGACGACCGGCCCGCGCTGGCCGACGGCGGGATCACCGATCCGGAATACGTGGCGCGCCGGACCGCGGGGTGGGCGGACGAGACGCATTTCTCGTGGGCGGTGTGCGTGCCGACGACCGCGGAAATGGTGGCCGAGATCGGGGTGACGCCCGGTGCGGACGGCACCGCGGCGGTGACGGGCTGGGCCCGTGCGGGATACGACGCGGCGCTGGCGGACGGCCTGGTCACGGTGCGCCGATTCACCGCCGGAGCGCTCGGGCTGCAACCGCAGGACGTCTCCTAGCCGGAAAATCATTGGTGCCCGCCCCCTGCGCCGGGGGACCCTGGAGTCGCATCCGAAAACCGGCGACAGGGGAGACGGTTATGTGGGGCTGGAGTAAACACGAAGGCGATCGGGCGGCCGTGGCCGCTTTCGGCGGCGGGCGATTCACCGAACCCGCGCCGAAGTTCACCGATCCCGATGTCCGCGCCGAATTCACCGAGAGCGAGTCGGAAGGGCGGCATTCGGACGAGCTGGCGTCCATGGACGCCAACGCGTCCATGGACGCCATTCCGGCCGCGCCCGGTGGGGTAGCCTGCGGGCATGGACAGGCCAGCCTTGGATATCGAACGGTTGCGGCGCGAGTCGGCGGCGGAGAGGTTCTTCTCCGGCGTGGACGTGGTGGAGTCCACGGGGTCGACCAATGCGGATCTCGTTGCGCGTGCGGCCGATTCGGACCTGGATCGGCTGGTGCTGATCGCCGAGGCCCAGGAGCACGGGCGCGGGCGGCACGAACGGCACTGGGTGAGCCCGCCGCGCGCGCAGATCGCCATGTCCCTGCTAGTGCGGGTGCGCGGCATCGATCCGGCGGTGCTGGGCTGGCTGCCCCTGCTGACCGGGGTGGCGGTCGTTGACGCGGTGCGCGCGGTGACCGGGGTGAAGGCCGTCCTCAAATGGCCCAATGACGTCCTCGTCGACGGCCGCAAGCTGGCGGGCATCCTGGCCGAGATCGCCGCGGTCGGTCCCGATCCGGCCGTGGTGGTCGGCGTCGGCCTGAACGTGAGCCTCACCGAGGCGGAACTCCCTGTCCCGCATGCCACCTCGCTGTCGCTGTCCGGGGCCGCCGACACCGATCGCACCGAGCTCGTGGCCGCCATCATGCGCGAGTTCGGCCGCCGCTTCACCGCCTGGGAGGCGGTGCGCTGGGACATCGCGGACCTGGCCGCGGCCTATCGGGAGCGCTGCTCCACCATCGGCACCCAGGTGCGCGCCGAGCTGCCCGGCGGGGAGATCCTCACCGGCATCGCCACGGGCGTGGACGAGAACGGGCGTCTGCTGGTGGGCGATCGCGCCGTCTCGGCGGGCGACGTCACCCACCTGCGCGCCGAGTACTGAACAGCAGTTCCGCAACTGTGAACCCCACGAGAGGCATCCGGAGTCGGATGCTTCTCGTGGGACTACCCATCGGAATCGCTCAGGCGGGTTGCAGCTGACCGCGGGCGGCCTCGCGGGCCAGCATCCGGTCGCGCTGCTCCTCGAACTTGACCACGTCGGCCTCGAGCTTCTCCACGAAGGCGCCGAGCTCCTCGCGGGCCTGCTCGCCACGGGAGCCGAAGTCGTTGCGCCCGAAGATGTTCCAGTGCTTGAGGACCGGGTTGACGACCTCTTCCAGATGCTGGCGCAGGTCGTAGATGCCGTGTTTGGCCATCATCACGCCATTGCGGCGGAAGTTGGGCATGCCCGCGCCGGGCATGACGAAGTTGGTCAGCACCTTCACGATCGCCGCCAGCGCCTGATCCGGCACCAGGTCCAGGCCGGCGCCGCACAGGGTGCGATAGAAGATCATGTGCAGGTTCTCGTCGGCGGCGATGCGCTGCAGCATGCGGTCGGCGATGGGGTCGTTGCAGACCTTGCCGGTATTGCGGTGCGAGACGCGGGTCGCGAGCTCCTGGAAGGTCACGTAGGCGACGTTCTCCAGGAACCCGCCCCAGTCGTCGGGGGACTGCGCGCCCTGGGTCATGTGGATCATGCGGGCCTCTTCGAGGGCGACCGGATCCACGCCGCGGGTGACCACCAGGTAGTCGCGGATGACGATGCCGTGCCGGTTCTCCTCGGCGGTCCAGCGGCCCACCCAGGTGCCCCAGGCGCCGTCCTGGGAGAAGTTCTCGGCGATCTCCCGGTGGTAGGAGGGCAGGTTGTCCTCGGTGAGCAGATTGGTGACCATGGCGATCTTGGCGACCTCGGACAGCGACGACTGCGAGGGATCCCAATCCGCACCGCCCATGGCGGCGAAATTGCGGCCCAGGTCCCACGGCACGTAATCGTGCGGGTTCCAATCCTTGGCCATGGACAGGTGGCGGTTCAGGTTCTGCTCGGCCACCGGTTCGAGCTCTTTGAGTATCTGGAACTGCGTCAACTCTCGGGTCACACACGCCTCCTGTGTCATGCGCCGGTCGGGATCCGGACGGGTCGTGCAGGGGACAGCTCGCGAAAGGCAGATCGTGGTCGCCGATGCTACGCGGCGGACGCAATATTGTGCTTCACACCGCTGCTCGGCGTCAGGCATTCTGACATCTCCGCGCGGTAGGTTGTGCGCATGGGTTATCCGGAGGAGGCATTGGCGCCGGAGGAGCAGCTGGTGCTGCATCGTCATCCGCATTGGAAGATGTTGTTCTGGCCCGCTGTGACTTTCATCCTGATTACCGCGTTGGCCGGATTCGTCGCGGGCGTGGTTTCGCGGCGCACCGAGGATCCGCCGCGCTCCTGGCTGCTGCTCGCGATTCTGCTGATCTGGCTGGCGATCGTGTTGTGGCGCAGCGTCTCCGCGCTCATTCGCTGGAAGTCGACGCATTTCATCGTGACCGATCGGCGGGTGCTGATCCGGCAGGGTGTGCTGACCCACACCGGAATCGATATTCCGATGAATCGCATCTCGAATGTGCAATTCCGGCACGGCCTGTTCGACCGGATGCTCGGCACCGGCACCCTGATCATCGGATCGGCCTCGGACGAACCGCTGGAATACGACGACATCCCGCAGGTGCAGAAGGTGCACGCCCTGCTCTACCACCAGGTCTTCGATGTGGTGCAGAACAATGGAAACGGCGGCGGCTACTACGGATCCGAGGCGGGCTACCCGTAGGCTTGTCCCGTGACCGCCGTACTGCTGGCCGAAGACGACGAGGCGATTGCCGCGCCGCTATCGCGAGCGCTGGGGCGTGAGGGCTATTCGGTGACCGTGGAGAGCTATGGCCCCGCGGTGCTGGAGCGGGCCCTCGAGGGCGGCCATGACCTGCTGATCCTGGATCTGGGCCTGCCCGGCATGGACGGCCTCGAGGTCTGCCGCCAGGTGCGGGCGCAGGGCGCGGACCTGGCGGTGCTCATGCTCACCGCGCGCACCGACGAGGTGGATTTCGTGGTCGGCCTGGACGCCGGCGCCGACGACTACGTGGGCAAGCCCTTCCGGCTCGCGGAGTTGCTGGCCCGGGTGCGAGCCCTGCTGCGGCGCAGCGGAATCGGGGACGAGGCCGTGGAGGTGGGCGGCATCCGGCTGGAGCCGGCCGCGCGCCGGGTGCTGGTGAACGGCCTCGAGGTGAACCTCGCCAACAAGGAGTACGAGCTGCTCAAGGTGCTCATCGACCGGGCCGGGCAGGTGGTGTCGCGGGAGACGATACTGCGCGAGGTGTGGGGCGACGCCGATCTGCGCGGCTCCAAGACCCTCGATATGCACATGTCCTGGCTGCGCCGCAAGATCGGCGACGAGGGGCCGGTGGCCGAGCGCCGGATCGTGACCGTGCGCGGCGTAGGCTTCCGCTTCAACACGGACTGAGCCCCTAGTCGAATGTTCTTCTCGTCATTCCGGCGCGCTTTTGGCCGGAATCTACCGGGCTTGCGTGGATCCCGGCCGAGAGCATGCCGGGATGACGAATGGAACTCCCCAGCGAAGCGAGGCATCTCGACGATGAGACGCAGGATTCTGCTGTCCATGGTGGCTGCGCTGACCCTCACCACCCTGGTTCTCGGTGTGCCGCTGGCCTTCACGGCCTGGCAGTGGGTGGAGGACATCAGCCGCGGCGAACTGCGCAGCCGGCTCGACCGCATCGCGGTCGAAGTGGTGGCGCAGGAGCACGACGACGGGCTGGTGCACGGCGAACTGGATCTGCGCTCGGTGCGGCCGCTCATCCCGACGGGCGGGCGGCTGACCATCGTGTATCCGACGCCGCAGGACAATGCCTCGCGCATCGACATCGGCGCGGAAATGGTGAACGACCCCATCTCCGAATCCCTGGCCATGGGCACCTCCGGTTCGCTGCGGCTGGAAACCCCTGCGGCGCCGATGCATTCGATGCAGCGCCAGGCCCTGGGCGCGGTGCTGGGCCTGGTGCTCATCTCGCTGGGCGCGGGCATCGCGGTGGCGGTGGTGACCGCGCGCCGGGTGGCCGATCCGCTGCGCGATGTGGCGGCGCGCGCGGCCCGGCTGGCCAAGGGCGACTTCCGCGCCGATCCGCGCCGGCACGGCATCACCGAACTGGATCGCGTCTCCGATGTGCTGGATTCGGCGACGGTCGAGATCGCGGGCCGGCTGCAGCGCGAGCACGCGCTGGTGGCGGATGTCTCGCATCAGCTGCGCAGCCGGTTGACGGCGGTGCGGCTGCGCCTGGACGAGCTGTCCACCCACGACGATCCGGATGTGGTGCACGAGGCGGAAGAGGCCATGGCGCAGGTGGATCGGCTCACCGACGCCATCGACGAGCTGGTGCGCGCCTCCCGCGACGAGGGCGCCGCCGACCGCGATCCGGTGCCGGTGGTGGCGGAGCTGCGCGGCGTGGTGGCCGAATGGCGGCACCCGTTCGCGGAGGCGGGCCGCAAGCTCGTACTGCTGGGCGATCCCACGCTGACCGCGCCGGTGACCGGCTCCCGGCTGCGGGAGGCCCTCGCGGTGCTGGTGGACAATGCCCTCATGCACGGCGGCGGCACCTGCACGGTCTCGGTGCGCACGGTCACCGGCGGCCGCGACGATCGCGATCCGCTGGTCTGCGTGGAGGTCGCCGATGAGGGCGACGGCGTGCGCGACGAGCTCGCCCCGCACATCTTCGACCGCGGCTTCTCCGCCGCCGGGTCCACGGGCGTGGGCTTGGCGCTGGCCCGCGCCCTCATCGAAGCCGACGGCGGCCGCCTGGAACTGCAACGCCGCCGCCCGGCCCTGTTCGCGGTCTTCCTCGGCTCGTCCACGGCGGACAAGCCCGCGAATACCGCTATGACAGAGCCGCGTTGACGCCCCGCGATCTTTCTATCGATTCCCTAACCGTTCGCTAGCCGGGGCCGATAATTCGCTCCATACCTTCGGATTCGTCCAGAGCGGACCGGCGACAGATCGCCGACGAGTTCGAAGGAGCACAGATGCAGAAGTCCACCATTCGCCGGGGCGCCCTCGCCGGAGGCATCGCGGGCGTGGCCGTCATCGGCGCGCTGCTGGCGCCGGGAATCGCGAATGCCGAGACGCCGGAGGATGTTTCGGGCCCGGTCATCGTGAGCCCCGGGCATCCGGGCATGCCGGCGCTGCCCGGTGGCCCGGACGGCGAGCAGGTTCTGGTGACCAAGAACCCGGACGGCACCGTCACCGTGCAGCGCGGCGATCTGTCGCAGCTGCCGCCCGGCGCGGTCCCGGCCCAGCCCATCGGGCCCGGCGTGCACGTCGAGCAGGGGCCCGGCGTCGTCATCCAGCAGCATCCGGGCCATCCGGGCGATCACGCGGTGACGGTCGTCCCGCGGGCAACCCTGCCCTCCACCGGCAGCGCGGGCTGATCCGGTCGGTGCGATCGAACCGGTTCGCCGGGCCGAACCCCCCGCGGCCCGGCGAGCACTCCCGATTGACCGGATTTTCACAGGTCGGCGGGTTTGCGCGTCAGTATCGTCGGTGCCGTGAGTAGCCCTCGGATTCTGGTTGTGGACGATGACGCCCGGGTGCTGGAGTCGATTGCGCGCGGGCTGCGCCTGTCCGGTTTCGAGGTCGAGACCGCGACGGACGGAGCCGGCGCGCTCCAGCGCATCACCGCGAGCGCGCCGCAGGCCATGGTGCTGGATCTCAATATGCCGCTGCTCGACGGCGTCCAGGTGGTGACGGCCCTGCGCTCGTTCGGCAATGACATCCCGATCTGCGTGCTCAGCGCCCGCTCGGAGGTCACCGACCGCATCGGCGCGCTGGAGGCCGGCGCCGACGACTACCTCACCAAGCCGTTCGACTTCGGCGAGCTCATCGCCCGCCTGCGCGCCATGCTGCGCCGCGCCCCCGCCCCGGCGCACGAGTCCGATGACCGCACGGTCATCGGACCGCTCGTCGTGCATCCTGGCGCCCGCCGCGCCTATGTCGACGGCGCCCTGCTCGACCTCACCAAACGCGAATTCGACCTGCTGCTGGCGCTGGCCTCCGCCCCCGGCCAGGTCTTCACCCGCGCCCAGCTCCTGGATCGAGTGTGGGGCTACGACTTCGAAACCCAGACGAAAGTGGTCGACGTGTTCGTCTCCTATCTCCGCCGCAAACTCGAATCCAACGGCACACCCCGCCTGGTCCACACCGTGCGCGGCGTCGGCTTCGTCCTGCGGACCGACGCGTGAGCAGGTTCCGCCTCGCCCGCACGAGGCGTGCGGGCGAGGGGGCCGGAGACGCCACCCGCCGCCGCCCCGGAGGCCGCTTCCGTTTCAGTCCTGTGCGCTGTGCGGGCACGGTAGCCGGAGACGTCGCCGTGGGGGCGGCCGCGAGGCGCGCCCCGTTCCGCTCGGTGCGCCGCGCGGCGGGAGACGCGCTGGGCCGTGGCCCGAGACGCCCGCTGTCGCTGCGCACGCGGGTGGCGCTGGCCAGCGCCGCGACGGCCGCGGTCGTGGTCGCGGCAATGAGCGCGTTGTTGTTCCTGGTGGCGCCCACGGATGCCCGGACGCAGGCCGGAACGCTGGTGCGGTCGCTCGCGGTCACGCACACGGACGGGACCGTGACGACCGAGGGGCCCGGAGCGGTCGCCGGGCCGACTCCTCCGATCCTGGACCATGACGGCATCGACCACGACGGCGTTCACGAAGGCCGGGTCTTCATCACCGGTGCGGTGCCCGCCGCGCTCGCGCCGGACCTGCCGGATTTCCAGCGCACGGTGCCCGTGGACGGGAAGCCGGTGATGATCGCCGTCTCGCGTGAGGTCGTGGCGGACTCGGTGACCAAGCAGCGCGTTCGGATCGTCGCCATCGGGGTCGGCGCGACCGCGCTGGCCGCCCTGCTGGGCTGGTATTTCGCCTCGGGCGCGGTGGCGCCGCTGCGCCGGCTCACCGCGGCCACGGCCGGTCTGGGGGATCGGCTGGAACTGGAGCCGCCGCGGTCGGGGGCCAGCGAGACCACCGAACTGGCCGAGGCCATGAACACCATGCTCGGGCGGATCGCCGAGGAGCGCCGGCACACCAGCGAAGCCCTGGTCACCGCACGGGATTTCGCGGCCACCGCCGCGCACGAACTGCGCACCCCGCTGACCGCCATGCGCACCGATCTGCAGGTCCTGCGCTCGGTGCCGATGCCGGAAGCCGACCGCGCCGGGATCCTCGACGATGTGCTGGCCAGCCAGCAGACCGTGGAAGCGACCCTGTATGCCCTGGAGCGCTTGGCCGTCGGCGATCTCACCACCGAATCCGACTGGGAGGACGTGGATCTGGGTCAGCTCGTGGACCAGGTCGTGGAGGACTCGCGGCGCGCCCATCCGTCGGTGACCATCGGCACCGATACCGCCGAGCCTGTCCGCCTGCGCGGTCTCGTGGCCGGATTGCGTTCCGTCATCGACAATGCCGTCAGCAATGCGGTCCGCCACGGCGGGGCCTCCCGCATCGAGGTCGCCGTACACGCCGACCCCGCCCCCGACCGTGCGGTCGCTGATGACGTTGCCGCCATGTCCGCGGACCCGACCGGCGCTTCGCCCGGCACCATTGTGCTCACCATCGACGATGACGGCACCGGAATCCCGGAACCGGAGCGCGCCAAGGTTTTCGAACGCTTCTATCGCGCCGGCAAGACCCCCGGCAGCGGCCTCGGGCTGGCCCTGGTCGCACAGCAGGCGCGCCTGCACGGGGGCGCGGCGAGCATCGAGCAGAGCCCGCTCGGCGGTGTTCGCCTCAGCGTGACGTTCGCGCCTCGTCCCGCGGTGCCGACCGATCCCGAATGACCGCCCGCCCCCGAAACGGCTGCGGCCCGGAACCGTCGGGTTCCGGGCCGCAATGGTGTCTTCGTCAGCTGTGTCCGAGTTGCTCCTCGTTGATGAGGTCCTCGAGCTCCTCCTGGAGTTCCGCCATTTCGTCGGGAAACACCCATTTGCGCAGTGCCCAGAATCGGAACGCCATTTGCAGCAGATTGCCGATGATGAACCCGCTGACGAAGTCGGCGATGTTCTCGACGGTGAAACTCACATCCGGCTGGCGCAGATCGAACACATAGCTCGATATCCACAGCGGGACGCTGGCCAGCAGCACGCCGATACCGCTGACGACGAAGAACAGCAGCGCCTCGTGATGCTTCTCACGGCCGCCGCGCTTATCGAAAGTCCACTCCCGATTCAGGATGTAGGACGCGATCACGGCGATGACGCCGGACAGGATGCGCGCGACCGTGGGTTTCGGCTCGAGTATGGTCAGCTTCAGGATGTAGAAGATGCCGATGTCGATGACGAACGTCGTCGCGCCGACAATCGCGAACTTGATCAGTTCGGAATGGCGGTCCGCGAGGTCCCGCAGCGGTTTGGGCAGGACGTTTATCACGTCGTCGACAAATGACACGGAGCGAGTCTACGTCTCTCGCGGAACCGGTGAGCAACCCGCACGGTAGGGGGCGGTAGGTGTCATGACAACATTGACCAACGTGAGCGCCCGTTCCTTCGACTCCTCCGCGATGCCCACCGTCACCATGATCGGTGGCGGCCAGCTCGCGCGCATGACCCATCAGGCGGCCATTGCGCTGGGCCAGCGGCTACGCGTGCTCGCCGAACGCCCCGACGATCCGGCGGCCCAGGTGACCCCGGACGTGGTCTTCGGCAGCCACCACGATCTGACGGCGCTGCGCAAGGCCGCCGTCGGCTCGCACGCGCTGACCTTCGATCACGAGGGCGTGCCCACCGAGCATCTCGAGGCGCTCATCGCCGAGGGCGTGAACGTGCAGCCGCCGCCGAGCGCGCTGATCTTCGCCCAGGACAAGCTGGCCATGCGCCACAAGCTGGCCGAGCTGGGCGTGCCGATTCCGGCGTTCACCGAGGTGAACTCGGTCACCGACGCCGTGGCCTTCGGCGACGCGCACGGCTGGCCCTTCGTGCTCAAGGCGGTGCGCGGCGGCTACGACGGCCGCGGCGTGTGGATGCCCGCCGACGCCGCCGAGACCGAGAAGATCGTCACCGACCAACTCGCGCACGGTGTTTCGCTGCTGGCCGAGGCCAAGGTCGAGCTGAAGCGGGAACTCTCCGCCATGGTCGCGCGCTCGCCGTTCGGGCAGGCCGCCGCCTGGCCGGTCGTGGAGACCGTGCAGCGCAACGGCCAGTGCGCGGTCGTCATCGCCCCGGCCCCGGACCTGCCGGAGGCCAAGGCCACCGAGGCGTCGGCGCTGGCGCTGCGCCTGGCGTCGGAATTGGGCGTGACCGGCGTCATGGCCGTGGAGCTCTTCGAGACCCGTTCCGGCGAGCTGCTGGTGAACGAACTCGCCATGCGCCCGCACAACTCCGGCCACTGGGGCATGGACGGCGCCTGCACCGGCCAGTTCGAGCAGCATCTGCGCGCGGTCCTGGACTATCCGCTGGGCAGCACCCGCCCGCTGGCTCCGGTGGTCGTGATGGCCAATATCCTCGGCGCGCCCGAGGCTCCCGAGATGTCCATGGACGAGCGCCTGCATCACCTGGCCGCCCGCATGCCGGATGCCAAGGTGCACCTCTACGGCAAGGGCGAGCGCCCCGATCGCAAGATCGGCCACCTCAACATCCTCGGTGACGATCTCGCCGAGACCCGCGAAAAAGCCGAGCGCGCGGCCCACTGGATGTCGCACGCGATCTGGACCGACGGATGGGATCCACATCATGACTGAGACCGCACAGGTCGGCCTGATCATGGGCAGCGACTCCGACTGGCCCACCATGGTGGCCGCGGCGGAAGCCTTGGCGGAGTTCGGTGTTCGCTTCGAGGTCGGCGTGGTCTCCGCGCACCGCACCCCGCAGCGCATGCTCGACTACGCGAAGGAGGCCGCCGGCCGCGGCCTCCAGGTCATCATCGCGGGCGCGGGCGGCGCGGCGCACCTGCCCGGCATGGTCGCCTCCGCGACCCCGCTGCCGGTCATCGGCGTCCCGGTGCCGCTCAAGCATCTCGACGGCATGGATTCGCTGCTGTCGATCGTCCAGATGCCCGCCGGTGTCCCCGTCGCCACCGTCTCCATCGGCGGCGCGCGTAACGCGGGCCTGCTCGCGGTCCGCATCCTGGCGGCCTCGAACCCCGAATTGCGTTCGCGCATGGAGCAATTCCAGGCGGATCTGGAGAAGATGGTCCTGGAGAAGGACGACGCCCTCCGCGCCAAACTCCTCGGCTGAGACTCACCGTGACCACGCCCGGCTACGGTGGGCGTGTGGCCCCCGACGATGACGCGACCGCGCGCCGCCTGACCGTGGTGGATCAGGCGCTGCGGCTGTTCGCCGAGAAGGGGTACGAGGCCACGACCGTCGACGAGATCGCGGATGCGGCCGGGATTTCGCGGCGGACCTTCTTCCGGCAGTTCCGGTCCAAGGAGGATGTGGTCTTCGCCGATCACGAATCGCAGCTGGCGCAGGCGCGGGCCTTCCTGGATGCGGCGCAGGGGGATCCGTGGGAGGCCGTGTGCGCGGCCGTGGTCGAGGTGTTCGAGCGGTTCACCCAGTGGCGGGAGCTGGCCGCGCGCCGGTACCGGGTGGTGCGGCAGGAGCCCGCGCTGCGGGAACGCGAGATCGTGACGGTGTTCCGCTACGAGCGGCTGTTCACCGACTATCTGCGCAGCCGATTGCGAGGCGAGTCGGATTTGGCGCTGGTGCAGTTCACCGCGGCGGTGACCGCGACGCACAACTATCTGCTGCGGCGCATGGTGCGCGGCGAGTCGGACGCGAGTCCGGCGGATCTGCGTGTCGCGCTGGACGGCATTCCCCGCGGGGGTGCCGGGGGTTTGCGCGGGGCGCGCGACGGCGCCGCGGCGCGGGCCGAGGAGATGGTGGTGGCGGTCTTCCCGCGCGATCTGCCGCCCCGGCAGGTCGCGGACCTCCTGGCCCGGCGGCTGGATACGCTGTGACCGGCCCGCAGTGGCAGAGATGACACTGCGTGCCACCGTTTATCCGGGCAGTATGCGCATGTGGCCGCGATTTCGCGGCGTATACTCGGCCACGACTGGCACTGAGTGCCGAGATGCTGGTGACGGCGCTGGCCAAGCAGCGGCGATCCCGACCGACGAACCAGGAGTGAACCCATGGCGGGCAATCCCGATTTCAACCTGTTCCAGCTCGAGGACTTCCACCACGAGCTGCGCGAGGCCATTCGCGGCCTGTCCGAGAAGGAGATCGCCCCGTACGCGAAGGACGTGGACGGCAACTCCCGCTTCCCGGAGGAGGCGCTGACCGCCCTCAACGCCGCCGGCTTCAATGCCGTGCACGTGCCCGAGGCCTACGGCGGCCAGGGCGCGGATTCCGTCGCCACCTGCATCGTCATCGAAGAGGTCGCCCGCGTCTGCGGTTCCTCCTCGCTGATCCCGGCCGTCAACAAGCTCGGCACCATGGGCCTGATCCTGAACGGCTCCGAGGAGCTCAAGAACAAGGTCCTGCCCGACATCGTGGACGGCAAGATGGCCTCCTACGCGCTGTCCGAGCGCGAGGCCGGCTCCGACGCCGGTTCCATGCGCACCCGCGCCAAGGCCGACGGCGACGACTGGATCATCAACGGCTCCAAGTGCTGGATCACCAATGGCGGCAAGTCCGACTGGTACACCGTCATGGCCGTGACCGACGCCGAGAAGGGCGCCAACGGCATCTCCGCGTTCATGGTGCACAAGGACGACGAGGGCTTCGTGGTCGGCCCGCTGGAGCACAAGCTGGGCATCAAGGGCTCCCCGACCGCCGAGCTGTACTTCGAGAACTGCCGGGTTCCGGGCGACCGCATGATCGGCGCGCCGGGCACCGGTTTCAAGACCGCCCTGCAGACCCTGGACCACACCCGCCCGACCATCGGCGCGCAGGCCGTCGGCCTGGCCCAGGGCGCGCTGGACGCGGCCATCGCCTACACCAAGGACCGCAAGCAGTTCGGCAAGGCGATCGCCGACTTCCAGAACACCCAGTTCATGCTGGCCGATATGGCCATGAAGATCGAGGCCGCCCGCCTCATGGTCTACACCTCGGCCGCCCGCGCCGAGCGCGGCGAGAAGAACCTGGGCTTCATCTCCGCCGCCGCCAAGTGCTTCGCCTCCGATGTGGCCATGGAGGTCACCACCAATGCCGTGCAGCTCTTCGGCGGCGCCGGCTACACCACCGATTTCCCGGTGGAGCGAATGATGCGCGATGCCAAGATCACCCAGATCTACGAGGGCACCAACCAGATTCAGCGCGTGGTCATGTCGCGTCAGCTGCTGCGCTGAAATCGCTTCAATAGCTAGTGGATTGCTCCGGGGACCGACCCGCCGTCACTTCGACGGACGGTCGGTTCGCCGGAGCTTTTCTTTACCTTTTCCTCAGGTAAAGCAGTGGTTTCGGGACTGTTTTGCCGCCGCGGGCGGGGGCACTATTGATCCATGGCCGGAGTCGAAATCAACGACACCTTCGTCCGGCGCACGCTGGCCAATGGACGGGTGGAAGAGGTCGCGTGGACCGAACTCGCGGAGGTGCGGATCATTACGACGGCGGACGGCCCGTTCGCCGAGGATGTGTTCTTCGTGCTGATCGGGGCGACCGGTAAGGGTTGTGTGGTGCCGCATTCGGCGGCCGACACCGCGTTTCTGGCTCGCTTGCAGGCACTACCGGGTTTCGACAACGACAAGGTGATCGAGGCCATGTGCAGCGTCACCGACAAGCAGTTCCTGGTGTGGCGGCGGCGGGAACAGCCGCGCTACGGCGATACGCACCGCCGCGCCAATTAGGCCACCAGGTCGGCGTATTCGGGATGCTCGGCAATGTACTTCTCGACATACCAGCAGGTGGGGATGATCGAGAAGCCTTCGGCACGTGCGTCGTTCAGCGCGAACTCGACCACCTGCGCCGCCACGCCGCGGCCGCGGAACTCGGGAAAGGTGAGGGTGTGCTGGATGTCGCGGATCTTCGTCTCGCCCTGGGCGCGCTCCGCGTAGTCGGCGTAGCCCGCGAGAGTGCCGTCGAGGTAGATCTCGTAGCGGGTGGCGTCGGCATTGTGTTCCAGCCTGGTGGTCATGATCGGGGTGAACTCCCTTGCGAAGTGGATTGTTCCGGGGGATCGGCTAGATGACCGCGCCGGGATTGAGAATCCCGTGCGGATCCAGGGCGTCTTTGATACGGCGGGTGAGTGCCATCACATCGGGCCCGAGCTGATCGGGCAGCCAGGCCTTCTTGAGCCGGCCGACGCCGTGCTCGCCGGTAATGGTGCCGCCCAGGCCGATCGCGAGGTCCATGATCTCGCCGAAGGCCCGATGCGCGCGCTCGGCCTCGGCCGCGTCGTTCGGATCGTGCACGATGAGCGGGTGGGTATTGCCGTCACCGGCGTGCGCGATGACGGAGATGAGTACCTCACGGGCGCGGGCGATCTCGGCAATGCCGTTGACCAGATCGCCGAGCCGGGGGAGCGGTACGCCGACATCCTCGAGCAGCAGCGGCCCTTTGCGTTCCACCGCCGGGATGGCGAATCGCCGTGCGGCGCAGAACGCCTCGCCCTCATCCTCGTCGTCGGTGCGGAAAGCCTCGGTGGCCCCGGCTTTTTCGCAGGCGGCCAGCATGATCTCGGCCTCCTGCCCGGCATGGTCGCCGGGGGCGTCGGAGCGCGCCACCAGCAGTCCGGCGGCCGTGCGGTCCAAGCCCATTCGCAATTCGTCCTCGACCGCATTGATGGCGACCGAGTCCATGAACTCCAGCATGGACGGGCGCAGCGCCCCGGTGATGGCCAGAATGGCCTCGGTCGCGGCGGTCAGCGTCGGGAAGGTGGCGACCACGGTCGACTGCGGCGGTTGCGCGGGCAGCAGCCGCAGCGTGAGCTCGGTGATGATCCCCAGCGTGCCTTCACTGCCCACGAACAGCTTGGTCAGCGACAGCCCCGCGGAATCCTTCAGGCGCGGCCCGCCCAGCCGCACCACGGTGCCATCGGCGAGCACCACCTCCATGCCGAGTACGTAATCGGTGGTGACGCCGTATTTCACGCAACACAATCCGCCCGCGTTGGTGGCGGCATTGCCGCCGATCGAGCAGATCTCGAACGACGAGGGATCCGGCGGATACCACAGCCCCTTCTCCGCGACAGCCCGTTTGACCTCGGCATTCAACAGCCCGGGCTGCACCACGGCCGTGCGCGTCACCGGATCGACGCTGATCTCCCGCATCTTCTCGGTGCTCAGCACCAGCGCCCCGTGCTGTGCGGTCGCCCCGCCCGACAATCCGGTCCCGGCCCCGCGCGGCACGATCGGCACGCGATGCTCGTCGGCCCACCGCACCACCGCCGCCACCTGCGCGGTGGTGACCGGCCGGACCAGGGCCAGCGCGGTTCCGGCATCCGGATCGAGCGCCCGGTCCTGCCGGTAGGCGGCCAGCACGTCCGGATCGGTCACCACCATGCCCGCGGGGAGCAGGTCGTGCAGGGCGACGAGATCGACGGCAGAGCTTTTCGGGTCCACAACCAGAAACTACGTCGTCCCGCCCCGTTTGTCCGGGATCGGCTTCAGTCGGCCGTGGTTCGGGTCAGCGTGACGGCCGCGGCCAGCACCACCGCGATGACGACCAGGGCGCTCAGGCCCGCGACCTCCATGGCGTGCACGAAATCGCCTGTGCCGTGGGCAGTGCCGAGCGCGCTGAAGAAGATGGTGCCCAGCACGGTCGCGCCGATGGCATTGCCGAACTGCTGCGCGGAGGTGAGCACGCCCGCCGCCATGCCGGCCTGATGGCCCGGGATGCCGGAGGAGAGCACCGCGCCGATGGTCGAGGGGATGGCCATGCCATTGCCCGCGCCGACCAGCATCATGCCGGGGATCAGCACCGCCGCGCTGACCGCCGAGCCGTACCAGGCCAGCACGCCGCTGGTGACCAGCATGCCGAGCAGGCTGATGCTCGCGCCCAGCAGGATGACCCGATTGCCGATCCGCTCCGCGATGCGGCGGGCGAAGAAGGAGCTGAAGGCGAAGCACAGGCCCAGCGGAGCGAAGGTGAGCCCGGCGGCCAGCGGGTCCATGCCCAGCCCGTTCTGCAGCAGCAGGGTCAGGCACAACATGAAGCCGGCGAAGAAGGTGAGGTAGCCGCCGGAGATCACCATGCCCGCCAGGAACTTCCGGTCACCGATGAGGGTGGTGTCCAGTACGGGCTGGCCGCCGTCGCGCAGCAGCCGGTTCTCGTAGCGCAGGGTCGCCAGCAGGACGGGCAGCGCCGCCGCCATGGCCATCCAGGTCCAGACCGGCCAGCCTTCCGGGCGGCCGAGCGTCACCGGGATCAGCACCAGCGCGAGCGCCGACGAAATGCCCAGGGCGCCGATCAGATCCAGGCGCGGGCGGTGGGTCTGCTCGTGCCGGGGCAGCCAGCGGGCGGCGAGCACCGCGGCGACGATGCCGATGGGCACATTGATGAGGAACAGCGTCCGCCAGCCCAGGCCGAACAGGTCGAGGTCGAGCAGCACGCCGCCGAGCACCTGGCCGGCCACCGAGCCGAGGCCGACGGTGGCGCCGAATCCGGCCATGGCCCTGGGACGTTCGTGCGCCGGGAACATGGTGTTGATGAGGGCGAGCAGCTGCGGGATCATGGCCGCCGCGGTGATTCCCTGCAGTACCCGGAATCCCACCAGCGACCAGGAGTTCCAGGCGAGCCCGCAGAGCAGTGAGGCGAGCACGAAGGCGAGCATGCCGAAGACGAACATGCGCCGATGGCCGAACAGATCGCCGAGCCGGCCGCCGGTGACCAGCCCGCTGGCGTAGGCGAATCCGTAACCGCCGACCACCAGTTCCAGGGCGGCCTCGGAGGCGCGCAGGTCGTGTTGCAGGGACGAGGCGGCGACATTGACCACGAAGTAGTCGAACATGGCCATGAACATGGCGCTGAGGATGACCGGCAGCGCGCGCCACCGGGCGGCGAACTCGCCCGGCGCCGCGGACGGTGTTGTGGCGGGCGGAGTTTGAAGAGTTGTCACGTCTTCTCCCGAACGGGTAAGCGGGGAAATAGGGGACGCGCGACGCGACGTTGCGTCGTGTGAGTGCGAGTTCTCGCGAAGTCAACCAACTGGTTAGTTGGAACTATTCCACGCCGTCCGAGCTCATGTCAACTGGTTGGTTGGTTACCATGGCGGACATGGCTCCCAGGGATCCCGAGGCGACGAAGGCACGCATATTCGCCGCCGCCATGGACGAATTCGCCGCATACGGCATCGCCGGGGCCCGGGTCGACCGCATCGCCCGCAATGCCAATGCCAACAAACAGCTCATCTACGCCTACTTCGGCGACAAGCAGCAGCTCTTCCATCAGGTCCTGGAGAAGGCCGTCCTCGATGTCGCCGAATCGGTGACCACCGATATCGAGGACCTCGACACCTGGATCGACGAGCACGTCGACTACCACCGTGAACACCCGGAACTGCTCCGCCTGCTCATGTGGGAGGCCCTCGAACTCGGCCCCGGCAGCAGCACCGCCGGCGAGGTGCGCGCCGAGCGTTATCAGCAGAAGCGCGTCAAGGTCGGCGCCGCGCAGGGCAAGGGCCTCATGCGCGCGGACATGCCCCCCGGCTATGTCCTGCTGCTCCTCATGGGCATGATCAACTATCCGGCCATGCTGCCCCAGGTGGTCCCGTTCATCCTGGACGGTCCCGACGATGTGGACACCATCCGCGCCTGGACCAAGGACGCCATCCGCCGCGTCGTCGGCGCGCCGCAGTAAACTGCCGCGGTGTCCGATCCAAAGCTCGAAATCCAAATGCTGCACGACCGCGTCATGGTGCGTATCAACCAGGAGGCGGGCGAGCGGCGCAGCAGCGGCGGCATCCTCATCCCGGCCACCGCCCAAGTGGCCAAACGCCTCTCGTGGGGTGAGGTCTGCGGCGTCGGCTCCCATGTGCGCGCCGTCCATGTGGGCGATCAGGTCCTCTTCAGCGCCGAGGATCAGTACGAGGTGGAAATCCAGGCCCAGGCCTACTACGTCCTGCGCGAACGCGATCTGCACGCCGTCGCCAACGAACGCCCCGAGCACGGCACCGGCCTGTACCTGTAAGCGCAACGGCCCGGACCCCTTTCGTCGGGGCCCGGGCCGTTCGCCGTCGTCAGAGCGTCTTGACGGTCCCGCCGTCTATGACGAGGTCCGCGCCGACAATATTCGCGGCCCGCTCCGAGCTCAGGAAGGCAACCAGATCGGCCACCTCCTGCGGCTCGGTGATGCGGCGCGAGGCGATGCCGAATTGCTCCGGCAGGGCGGCGAGGAAGTCCTCCTGCGGAACGCCGCCGGCCGCCGCGAACTTCGCGCCGATGCTGTCCGGTCCGCGCCAGATCGAGGTGCCGACCACGCCCGGCGAGACGGTGTTGACCCGCACGCCCTGCGGGCCGAACTCCTCGCTGAGCCGCTTGCTCAACGCGGTGAGGGCCGCCTTGGCCTCGCTGTATCCGGAGGGTCCGACGGCCGGGACGCGGGCGTTGATCGAGGAGATGTTCACGATCGCGCCGCGCCGTTCGATCAGACTCGGCAGCGCGGCGCGCATGGTCGTGACGACGCCGAACAGGTTGAGCGCGAAGACCTCTCGCCACTGTTCGTCGGAGCTGTCGAGGAAGCCGCCGAGGGTGAGCTTGTCCCCGTCGCCGCCGCCGACATTGTTGACCAGGATGTCGATCCCGCCGAGTTCGGCGAGCGCCGCGTCGACCGCCGCGAGGGCTCCCGCGCCGGTGCTCAGATCGGCGGATACGGTTCCGGCCGCGGCCTTTTCGAGCTCGGGCGTAATGGTGCGGGCGACGCCGAACACGCGAACGCCCTCGGCGGCAAGTGCTTCGGTGACGGCCAGTCCGATGCCCCGGCTGGCGCCGGTGACGAGGGCGGTCTTGCCGTTCAGTCCGAGATCCATGATGCATGCCTTTCTTGAACTACAGGTCAAAAACTAGAGCAGAAGAAAAGGCCGCCTGTCGCGGCCCTGTGTCAGAGTGCGGTCAACGCGGTGTCGATGATCCGGTACAGCGTCGTGTGGTCGGAGCTCTTGGCCGAAACCCGAAGCCCCATAATGGTGTTCAGCAGGAACTCGGCCGTGGCCCGCGGATCGGCGTCGGCCCGCACGTCCCCGTCGCGCTGCCCCTGCTGGATGCGCGCGATGAACGCCTCGATCATGTGCTCCTGTGCGAGCGAGACGGCGCGCATGGCCTCCGCGTCCCGCCCGCCCAGCTCCATGGCGGTGTTCACCATCATGCAGCCGCGCCGAACCGGTTCCGCCAGATCGGAATCCACCGTGAACCGCATCCAGGCCCGCAGCCGCTCCCGGGTGGTTCCCGGCTGATTCAAGATCTCGGTGCAGAATTCCACACCCCGCCGGTCGTACCGTTCGAGAGCCCGATCGAACAACTCCCGCTTACTGCCGAAGGTGTTGTACAGACTCCCTTTTCCCACACCGGCGGCCTCGGCCAACTGCGCCGGCGAGGTATTGCCGTACCCATGGGTCCAGAACGCCTCCATCGCGCGATCCACCACCGTGTCCGCTTCGAAGTTGCGTGGCCTGCCCATGACATGAAAATACCCCGTTCTTGACCTCAAGGTCAAGAACGGGGTATCTCCGTGAATTCGCTACAGCGCCTTCAGTTCCTCGGTGACCGCGCCGACGGACTTCTTGGCGTCGCCGAAGAGCATGGAGGTGGTGTCCGCGTAGAACAGCGGGTTGTCGATGCCGGCGAAGCCGGAGTTCATCGAGCGCTTGAGGACGATGACCGACTTGGCCTGGTCCACGTTCAGCACGGGCATGCCGTAGATCGGGGACGAGGCGTCCTCGCGCGCCGCCGGGTTGGTGACGTCATTGGCGCCGATGACGAGGGCGACGTCGGTGCGGCCGAATTCGCCGTTGATGTCGTCCATTTCCTTCATGGCGTCGTAGGAGACCTCGGCCTCGGCCAGCAGCACGTTCATGTGGCCGGGCATACGACCCGCGACCGGGTGGATGGCGTACTTGACCTCGACGCCCTTGGCTTCGAGCAGGGCCGCCATTTCCTTGACCGCGTGCTGGGCCTGGGCTACGGCCATGCCGTAGCCGGGGACCACGATGACCTGGTTGGCGTAGGCCATCTGGATGGCGGCGTCCGCTGCGGAGGTGGCCTTGGCCTGCTTCTGCTCGCCGCCCGACGCGCCGGGAGCCGTTCCGCCACCGCCGAATCCGCCCGCCACGATGGCGGGGATGGAGCGGTTCATGGCCTTGGCCATGAGGTTGGTGAGGATGGTGCCGGACGCGCCGACGATCATGCCCGCCACGATCATGGCGGTGTTGTTGAGCGCCAGACCCGCTGCGGCGGCGGACAAACCGGTCAGCGCATTGAGCAGGGAGATGACCACGGGCATGTCCGCGCCGCCGATGGGGAGCACGACCATGAGGCCGAGAATGCCCGCGGCGACCAGCAGGCCGATCATCCACAGCTGCGAGGCGCCGCCGTCGGAGGCGCCGATGCCGATGACCACGGCCGCGGCGATGGCGGCCACGGCCAGCAGCAGGTTCAGCGGCTGCTGCAGCTTGCCGATGCCGATCGGCTTGCCGGGCAGGATCTCCTGCAGCTTGCCGAAGGCGATGACCGAGCCCCAGAACGAGATCGAGCCGATGATCGCGGCGAACAGCGAGCCCACGATGATGTGGACGGTCGGCTCCTCACCGTGCTTGAAGTTGGAAAAGCCGGTGGTGTCGATGAATTCGGCCCAGGCGATCAAAGCCACGGTGCCACCGCCGACGCCGTTGAAGGCGGCGACCAGCTGCGGCATGGCCGTCATCTTGGTGAACTTGGCCGGCGGCACGCCCAGGGCGATACCGATGACCAGGCCGGCGATGATGATGATCCAGTTGGTGGTGTCGCGAATGGAGATGAAGGTCGCCACGACCGCCAGCCCCATGCCGAATGCGGCGATCCAGTTGCCGCGCACCGCCGTCTTGGGACCGGTGAGTCCCATCAGGCCGTAGATGAACAGCGAGAAGGCGACGATGTAGAGGATATTGACCAGGTTGTCCATTTACTTGTCCGCCTTCTCGGCAACCGGCGCGGCCTTCTTGCCCTTGAACATGCCGAGCATGCGGTCGGTGACCACGAAACCGCCGACCACGTTCAGGGTTCCGAAGACCAGGGCCACGAAGAGAATGATCTGAATGCCGATGGAGGGGTCTTCCATCTTGCCCAGCGTCACCAGCGCGCCGAGCACGACAATGCCGTGAATGGCATTGGTGCCGGACATGAGCGGGGTGTGCAGGGTATTGGGCACCTTGGAGATGACGGCGAAGCCGACGAATCCGGACAGCACCAGAATGGCGATATTCGCCAGCAGTTCGGTGTACATCAGGCATCCACCTCACGGGTAACGCAGGAGTCCGCGAGCACCTGGTCCTCGAAATCGGGCGCCAGCGCACCGTCTTTCAGCATGAGTTCCAGCAGCGCGGCAATGTTCTTGGAGTACAGCTCGGAGGCGTGCTCGGGCATGGTCGCCGGTAGGTTCAGCGGCGAGGCGATGGTGACGTCATGGCGCACAACGGTTTTGCCGGGCTCGGTGAGCTCGCAGTTGCCGCCGGTCTCACCGGCCATGTCGATGATCACGCTGCCGGGCTTCATGCCCTCCACCGCGGCGGCTGTCACCAGGCGCGGCGCGGGCCGGCCCGGCACCAGCGCGGTGGTGATGACCACGTCGAAGCCCTTGATGGCGTTCTCGAGCGCCTGCTGCTGCTGAGCACGCTCCTCGTCGGTGAGCTCTCGGGCGTACCCGCCCTCGCCGGCGGCGTCGATACCGAGATCGAGCCACTGCGCGCCGACCGAGCGCACCTGATCGGCGACCTCGGGGCGCACGTCGTACCCGGTGGTCCGGCCACCGAGGCGCTTGGCGGTCGCCAGGGCCTGCAGGCCCGCGACGCCCACGCCGAGCACCAGCACCGTCGCCGGTTTCACGGTGCCCGCCGCGGTGGTGAGCATGGGGAAGAATCGAGTGGATTCCGAGGCGGCCAGCAGCACGGCCTTGTAGCCGGCGACATTGGCCTGCGAGGACAGCGCATCCATGACCTGCGCGCGGGAGATGCGCGGAATCGCTTCCACCGCAAAAGCCTGCACGCCCGCCGCCTTCAGCGCACCGATCTTGTTGTCGGCATTGCGCGGGGCGAGGAACCCGATCAGCGTCTGCCCCTCGGACAGCTTCGCGATCTCGGAGTCATTGGGCGGCGCGACCTTCACGACCACGTCCGCGCTCCACGGATCGCCGATGGTGGCACCGGCCTCGGTGTAGAGCTCATCGGGAATGAGTGCGCCCAGACCGGCACCGGACTCGACGATCACCTCCACGCCCTGCTTGCGCAGCGACGGAATGATCTTCGGCACCAATGCGACACGTCGTTCGTCCGGGTTCGTCTCACGAACCACGCCGACGCGCGCACCGCGGGGCGCAGCGGTCTGTGCGCTCTGCGTTGTGTCCACTTGTCTAACTTCCTTCTCGGTCCAACGGTGGGCCGAACTTACTGTTGAGTAAGTTCGTGAGAATTCTCGCAACTGTACCCGGTCCGCGGTGAGCGTAGCGGAGATGACCATCACACTGCGTGGTGCGAAGGGCTCCGCGGGGCTCCGGACTGTGCATTGTGCTCAATCGAATCGCCTGTGGCGGTATTCCTGGAGGAGCGGTGTGCCCGGACCATTCCTCCTGGTTGGAACCCGCCTTTCTATTGTGAAACGGACTCGCCAATCGTGCGCGGCCCGATGACCTGCGACAAGTACGTACATAGGGGGGCGGTTACTTACGTAGGGGTGTGCGAGCAGGTGAGCCGCGCGCCGGGGCCGCCGGGGGTGTCGCGCATCACTCTTACGCCGTAATGTCTGCGGGGTGAGTGGCTGTATCTTCTGCCGGATCGTGGCGGGCACCGCGCCCGCGACGAAGGTATACGAGGACGACACCCTGCTGGCGTTTCTCGATATCCGGCCCATCACCCGGGGGCACACGCTGGTGATTCCCAAATGGCACGCGACCGATCTGGACGAGCTGACCCCGGCGCTGGGCGCGCAGTTGTTCACCCTCGGTCACCGGCTGGCGAAGGCCCTGCGCCGCAGCGATCTCGGATCGCACGCGGCGAATCTGGTCATGAACGACGGCAAGGCCGCTTTCCAGACCGTGGGCCATGTGCACCTGCACGTGGTCCCGCGCCGCAATGGCGACATGTTCACCTTCGCAAAGGGATTCGTGCTGCGCCGCCCGCACGACCGGGAAGTCACGGCAGCCGCCATCCGAGCCGGATTGGACCGGCTCGCCGCCGAGGAGAAGGAAACCAGCGCATGACCGACACGGTGCCGGACCGCGCCGATATCGCCGCCGCCTTATCCGGCCAGTGGGACGCCCTCGCCCGGCTAGTGGACGGGCTCGACGAGCCGGGCTGGCGGACGCCCTCGGCGCTGCCGGGGTGGACGGTCTTCGATGTGATCGCGCACGTCATCGGGGTCGAGGCCATGCTGCTGGGTGAGCCGACCCCGGATGTCGAGGTGGCCGGCGAGCACATTCACAACGACATCGGCGCGCTCAACGAGAAGTGGATCGAATCGCTGCGCCCGCTCAGGGGTGCGCAACTGCTGGAACGGTTCGGCGATGTCACCGGCCGCAGGTTGAAGGCGCTCGCGGAGACCAGCCCGGAGATGTGGGCACAGGAAGTACCGACGCCGGTGGGCATGGCCCCTTACGGCCGGTTCATGCGAATTCGCCTGTTCGACTGCTGGATGCACGAGCACGATATCGCCGACGGGCTGGGCGTCACGGTCGACGAGGGCGGTTCCCGCGGCGAAACCGCGTATGAGGAGCTGCTTCCCGGTCTGGGCAAGGCCGTGGTCAAGGGCGCGGCCGCGCCGGACGGTTCACGGGTCACCTTCGAGCTCACCGGCCCTGTCGCGCGCGAACTGCACGTAGAGGTGGCGGCCGGTCGGGCGGCCCTGGTCGAAGCCCTGTCCGGTCCCGCCACCGTCGTCGTCACCATGGACTCGCGCCTGTTCGCCCGCCTGCGGGGCGGCCGCACGACCGCCGACGCGCATCCGGGCGAATTCACCCTCACCGGCGATACCGAACTCGGCAACCGCCTGGTTCGCAGCCTGGCCTTCACCATCTGAGCCGCGGTGCGACTGTTCCTGTCCAGCTACCGTTTCGGCGCGCACCAGGCCCGCCTGCTCGCCATGGTGGGCGAGCCGGGCCGGGTCGCGGTCATCGCCAATGCCTGTGACGCCTGGCCCTCGGCCTGGCAGAGCGCCGTCACCAGCGATCTGTTCCCCTTGCGCCGCTTGGGTTTCCAGCCGGAGGTCGTCGATCTGCGGGAGTATGTGGGCCGGACCGCGGAGCTGGAGCGCACGCTGTCGCGGTTCCCGCTGGTGTGGGTGCGCGGCGGCAATACCTTCGTGCTGCGCGCCCAATTCGCCCGCAGCGGCGCCGATGTCGTGCTGAAACGCCTGCTGGCCGCGGACGCGCTGGTCTACGCGGGCTACAGCGCCGGCGCCTGCGTCCTGACCCCCGACCTGCACGGGCTGGAATCCATGGACGATCCGGAGGAGGTCCGGACCGCCTGCGGCATCGAACCGCTGTGGGACGGACTGGGTTTGGTGGACCGGCCGATCGTTCCGCACCTGGATTCGCCCACCGATCCGGAGGGCTTGTCCCGGAAACTGGTGCGCGACTACGCCGCCGCCGGAATCCGGCACTGGGCGCTCACCGACGACCACGTGGTGGTGGTCGACGGCGAGCGCCTCGACGTGCTGACCTGATGGCCTAGTGGCCCTTGTGCCGCAGGCCGTGCCCCAGGGCGACGGCGGCGGCCCCGAACGCGCCGACGGACAGAATGGCGAAGCTGGCCACATAGGCGTCCAGCGTCGGCACCTTCGTATTGGCGATGACATGCGCCGACAGGATCGAGGCGGTGACCGCGCCCGCGATACTGCCGCCCGCGGTGCGCACCAGCGAGTTGATGCCGGAGGCGATCCCGCTCTCGCTCATGGGAACGTGCTGCACCGCCAGCGTGCCCAGCGCCGCGTAGCCGATGCCGAAGCCGGTGCCCTGCAGCACATTCGCGATGATCATGTCGTAGCCGTGCGCATTGGAGAACGTCAGCCAGGCCATGGACAGCCCGGCGAAGGCCGAGCCGATGGCCAGGGTGTACGCCGGTCCGATCTTCGCCGCGATCCGCCCGGTGCGGAAGGAGAAGAACGTCATGAGCGCCGCGCTCGGAATGCCGTACAGGCCGACCGCGAGCACCGAGCCCGACAGGCCGTAGCCGACCTTGTCCGCCGGTGTCTGAATGAAATTCGAGATGAGCGTGAAGGATCCGAACATGGCGAAGCCGAGCAGCGCCGAGGCGATATTCGCCGACAGCGACTGCGGCCCGACCAGCAGTTGCAGCCGCACCAGCGGCTGCTCCACCTTCAGCTCGACGACCACCCAGATGGCGGTGAGCACGGCCGCGATACCGAAAAGCCCCAGCACCGAACCGGATCCCCAGCCCCAGCGCGGGCCCTGGCTGATGCCGAGCAGCAGGCTCACCAGCAGTCCGGCCAGCAGCGCCGCGCCGAGGAAGTCGGGCTTGCCGCCGTGCCGCACGCCAGTGTTCTTGGCGCTCACCTGAATCAGCACCGCGGCCACGACACCGAGCCCGGCGGTCAGCCAGAACACCGGGTGCGGATCCTGGGTGTGGTCGGCGATGACGCCGGTGACCAGCAGGCCGACGGTGCCGCCGACGCCCATGGTGCCGGAGACGATGCCGATGGCCCCGACCAGGCGCTCGCGCGGGAAGGTGTCGCGGATGATGCCGATGGCCAGCGGAATCATGGCCGCCGAGGTGCCCTGCAGGGCGCGCCCGGCGATATAGACGCCGAGCGAGTCCGCGAAGGCGCAGACCACCGAGCCGGCGATGAGCAGCCCCATGGCCACCATGACCATCGGCTTCTTGCCGTACATGTCGCCGAAGCGCGACAGCAGGGGAGTGGAGACCGCGCCGGTGAGCAGCGCGGCGGTGAACAGCCAGGTGACGCCGGAGACGTCGGTGTGCAGCTGGGTGATCATGCGCGGCAGCAGCGGGATCACGACGGTCTGCTGGAGCGAGACGACCAGACCGGCCGCGCACAGCGCGAGCAGGGTCAGGCCGAGATGAATCTGTGGGCGTTCGTCGGTGCCGGCACCGGCGCCCGGACCGACTGCGGTCGAAGTCATAGGATTCCTTGGGATTACTTACCGAAATTAAGTAAACGGATTTCGTAAGATAACCACATGCCGCCCCCGGAAGCCATCCGCCCCAACGTTGACACAGGTCACATAGTGGAGCTCGAACGTGCTCTCGCTCGGGTGTCCTACCTGCTCACGCGGGTGCGGCGGCACGACCGGGCCATGACCAAATGCGGCATCAAGATCGATCGCGCCAGCGTGCCGCTGCTCCGCCTGCTCGCCGACGCGCCCGAACCCATGCGGCTCGGCGAGCTCGCCGTCCGCCTCGATGTCGAGGCGCCGCACGTGAGCCGCCAGATCCAGCGGCTGGAGAAAGCCGGCTTCGTCGAGCGCGTTCCCGATCCGGACGATCGCCGGGCCCAGCGGGTCAGCCCGACCGCCGACGGCCGCCGGGCCGTCGACTCCATTCGCGATGTCATGCGCGAGTGGATGCGAGAAGCCTTGTCCGAGTGGAGCTCCGAGGACCTGAAGGCCCTCGCGGTGCTCAATCACCGCATGGTCGACGCCTTCCTCGACCATGCCGAGCAGGCCGGCGATCTCGGCCCGCGCTCGCCGCTGGCCTTCGTCCGCGACCGGCGGTCCTGACCCGGGCCTGGTCCTTCGCTCGGCCGGCTAATCTCGCGCGGGCGCCGATACCGGGGCGACGGCGCGAGCGCCCCAGGCGCACAGGAGCATTGCGATCAGCGGGACTGCCATGGTCGCGGTGAGCGGCATGAGTTCGGTCAACCAGCCGATGATCGCCGGACCCGCGAGCAGCCCGATATAGCCGAGACCGAAGACCCGCGACATATCGGTCGCGGATGCGGATGAGCCCAGATTGCCTGCCGCCGTGAACACCTGCGGGACTCCGCCCGACAGTCCGATCCCGCACAGCGCCCAGCCCGCCAGCGTGACCGGCAGCCATGGCGATACCAGGATGAGCGCGAATCCGAAGGCCGCCAGCAAGGTTCCCCACCGCACCACCGCCACCCGTCCGAACCGCCCGCTGACCCGGTCGGCCCCGAGTCGCCCCAGGGTCATGGTGGTGGAGAATGCCGCGAAGGCGAATGCGGCCGTGGCGGTGTCCACTTCCAGCCGATCCCGCAATTGCAGCGCACTCCAGTCCGCTGCCACCCCTTCCGCCATCAGCAGCGCGAACGCGATCACTCCCAGCAGCAGCACTTTTCGCGAGATCCCGCGCGGGCCGGGTGCCGCGCCGGTGGCGGCCCTCGCATCGCTCGGCACCGCATCGCCATAGGGCAGGGCCCGCCACTCGGGCTCGGGATGCGGACTCGCGTCCCGCGCGGGGTTCGCATCCGCGGTCTCATGGCCCGCATCGGGTTCGGCCGCCCGCCGTGCCGGGGGAGGGCTGTCTGCCGCGTGCACTCCGGCCGCGGCGCTCACGTCCGGCGCACCGGGTCCGAGCATGCGGGGCGCGCACAATGCGACAACGGCCAGACCACCGAGCGTCGACACCGCGAAGGTGGTGTGGCTGGTCCAGTCGGCACGCTGGGCGGCGGCCCCCGCTACCGCGCCGAGGAGCCCGCCGAGCGAGAAGAAGGCGTGGAAGGCCGACATGATGGGGCGCGGGTAGGCGCGTTCCACCACGACGGCCTGGGCATTCATGGAGACGTCCAGGGCGCCGTTGCAGAAACCGTAGGCCAGCAGGGCGGCCGCGAGGGTGACCGTGGACGTGGCGTAGCCGAGGCCGAGCAGGGTGACCGACAATCCGGCGGCGGCCGCGGCGGTGAGGGTGCGGCTGCCGAACCGGTCTGCCAGGGGTCCCGCCGCCTGCATGCCCGCAATGGCGGCGGCGGCCATGAGCAGCAGGAGCATGCCCAGGGTGCTGTGCGATACCCCGGTCCGCTGGGTCACGGCCGGGATGTGCACGATCCAGATCGCCGACAGCAAACCATTGAGGCCGAAGATCAGAAACAGGGCCAGACGGGCGATTCGGATCGGAGGAGCAGGCGTTGTAGCGGCCATCGGTACGACGCTACCGGCCCGGAACCGGTATCTCCTCGTTTCCCACTCCCTCGAGCGGCTTCGTCGACGCTCCGGGTGGGGATCCGAATCTTTTGGATTCCAACCTGTTTCGTATCAATTGTATGCCCGGCCACCGACAAGTTATGCGTGCGCGGGCGCCGCCCAGACACCGGAAAGCGCCACGTCGCGGACATAATCGGCGAAGTCCTTGGGCTCGCGTCCCAGGGCCCGGCGTACCCCGTCGGTGGTGTGCGAGTTGCGCCCGTCGAAGAGCGTTCCGAACAGATAGTCCAGCAGGCTGACCTCATCTGCGGGCCGTCCGGAAGCGGTCAGCCGCGCCACGTAATCCATGCGCCCGGGCGAACGGAAGACGATCTCGCGCCCCGTTGCCCGCGAGATCTCCGCGAGCGCCTCGGCGAGGGTGAGTGCGCGCGGGCCGGTCAGTTCGTAGACCTGCCCGGCATGCCCGTCCTCGGTCAGCGCCGCCACCGCGACCTCCGCCGCATCGCCGGCGTCCACGAACGGCTCCGGCACATCCCCGCACGGCAGCAGCATGGCCCCGTCGCGGATGTCCGCGGCCCACTGTCCGGTGCTGAAGTTCTGCGCGAACCACGAACACCGCACGATGGTGGTCGCCGGGCCCGAATCCCGCACGATCCCCTCGCATTCCAGCGCTTCTGGCTCACCGCGCCCGGACAGCAACACCACCCGCCGCACACCCGACGCCACGGCCGCCGTGGTGAAGCGCTTGATATCGGCGGGCGCGCCCGGCACCGCGAGATCCGGCTGGTAGGACAGGTAGACGGCGTCGATGCCGCTGAGCGCCGGTGCCCAGGTGCTCCGGTCGGTCCAGTCGAAGGGGATGTCCGCGCGGCGCGATCCGAGCCGTACCCGCACGCCGCGGGCGGTCAGCCCGGCGGCGACGAGGCTGCCGGTCTTGCCGGTGCCGCCGAGTACGAGAACCGGATTCTCGCTGTTCACGGTGCCTTTGGTGGTCATATCCCCAGTACACCGAGATTCGGTGCGCGCGAACATGGTTGAGAAGCGCGGCCACATTTGCCATCGTCTTGGGTATGGATGCGTTGGCCAGCCTGCTCGAAGGACCACGCGCACGGTCGGCGTTCGTCATGCGGAGCAGTTTCGATCCGCCCTGGTCGCTGCGTATCCGCGACGAGGCCCCGCTGACCCTGGTGGCGGTGGTGCGCGGCGGCGGCTGGGTGATCCCGGACGCCAAGAACGGCAAGCAGCTACCCCCGCGGCAACTGCGCACCGGCGATATCGCGCTGTTCCGCGGGCCGGACCACTACACCGTCGCCGACGATCCGGGCACCGAGCCGCAGGTGATCATCCACCCCGGCCAGATCACCATGACGCCCGCGGGCGAGGTGCTCTGCGAGACCCTCAGCCTGGGCATCCGCAGCTGGGGCACCAGCGCCGACGCGGCGACGGTCCTGGTCACCGGCACCTATGAGCAGGAATCGGCGGCCAGCCGCCGACTGCTGCGCGCCCTGCCGCCCATTGCCGTGCTCAGCCGCGGCGATATCGACGACCGGGTGCTGGATCTGCTCGTCGACGAGGCGGCCAAGGATCTGCCCGCCCAGGGCGCCATGCTGGACCGCCTGCTCGACCTGCTGCTCATCGCGACCCTGCGCGCCTGGTTCTCCCGCGCCGACGCCCCGGCCTGGTACCACGCCTACGGCGATCCGCTGGTGGGCAAGGCCCTGCGCCTCATGCAGCACAATCCGGCGCACGCCTGGACCGTCGCGTCGCTGGCGTCCGAGGTCGGCGTGTCCCGCGCGGCCCTGGCCCGCCGGTTCACCGAGCTGGTCGGCGAGCCCCCGATGGCCTTCCTCACCGATTGGCGGCTGGCCCTGGCCGCGGACCTGCTGCACGAATCCGACGCCACCCTGGAGGCCATTGCCCGCCGGGTCGGCTACGGCAGCGCCTTCGCCCTGAGCACGGCATTCAAACGCCACTACGGCATCAGCCCGCGCGATCACCGCAACGCCACCGACCAGCGCTCGGCCTGAGATCACCGCCCGCTATCGTCGGCAGGGTGACGCAGGATGAGCAGTACCCGGTGTTGTGGCCGGTGCCGACGCGCTGGGCGGACAACGACCACTACGGGCACGTCAACAATGTGACCTACTACAGCTACTTCGACACGGCTGTGAACGCGTGGCTGATCCATGCCACGGGGGTGGACATTCGCGAGCTGCCCGCCATCGGCGTGGTGGCGCAGACCTCCTGCAAGTTCCTGGGCTCGCTCAGCTTCCCGGATCAGCTGCGGGTGGGCATTCGCATCGCGCGCCTGGGCAATTCGAGCATCAACTACGAGCTGGCCATCTTCCGCGAGGCCGGCGACGCCCTGGAGCTGGCCGCCACCGGCACCTTCACCCACGTCTACGTGGACAATGAGACCCGCAAGCCCATCCCGATTCCGGAGATCATCCGCAGCGCCGCCGAACCTTTGGTGGTCACGGCCGGCGCGGAGAGCTAGACCCGGCCCAGCAGGGTCAGCGGATCCTCCAGCAGCGCGGCCACACTCGCCAGGAAGCGGGAGCCCTGCTCGCCGTCGATCATGCGGTGATCGAAGCTCAGGCCCAGGGTGGTCACCCAGCGCACGGCCAGTTCGTCGCGGTGCACCCACGGGCGCTTGCGGATCGAGCCCAGGCACAGAATGGCCGCCTCGCCCGGATTCACCAGGGGCACACCGGTATCCACGCCGAACACGCCGACATTGGTAATGGTGAAGGTGCCGCCGGTGAGGTCGGCCGGCGTGGCTGCGCCGCCGCGCGCCAGCTCGGCCACCCGCCCGATCTCCTGGCACAGATCGCGCAGGCTCAGGCCCTGGGCCTCCTTCAGATTCGGCACCAGCAGCCCGCGCTCGGTCGCCACGGCGATGCCGAGATTCACGTAGTGCTTGGTGACGATCTCCTGATTGGATTCGTCCCAGTACGAGCTGATCTCGGGGAACTCGCTCAGCGCCACCAGCGTCGCCTTGGCGACCAGGGCCAGCGGGGTGAGCGTCAGCCCGGCGAAGGTGGGCGTGGCGCGCAGATGATCCAGCAGCTCCATCGAGCCGGTGAAATCGGTGGTGACGAATGTGCCGGCCTGCGGAATGTGCTGGGCGCTGGCCACCATGGCCGCGGCCGTGCGCTTGCGGATTCCGCTGATGGGCGTGCGGGTTTCGCGTTCGGAGGCCGCCGGGCGCGCACCGGCCGGGGCGCGCATGGGCGATACCGGCGGCGCGGTGTGGATCGGAATGTGGTCGGCCGCAAGGGGCTCGCGGCGCGCCCCGTGCAGATCGTCCACGGTGACGGCGCCTTCCGGCCCGGTGCCGGTGATGCTCGCCAGATCGACGCCGATCTCGCGCGCCAGCTTCCGCGCACCCGGGGTGGCGGCGGGGCGGGCGAGCCGCATGCGGTCGTCGTCGAAGCCGGAACCGGCGCTGCGGGTGGCGGATTCGGCCGGCCGAGCGTCCGGGGTGCCATTGGACAGTGCGGCTTCCGGCTCCGGCGCGGCCGCCCGCGCGGCCGCCGCCCGTGCGCGCCGGGAGACCGGTTCGCTGTCGGGGCCGTAGCCCACGAGCACCGACTGCCGCTCGGCCGCCGTCTTGGCGGACCCGGCCGTGCCACTCGCGGCAGTGGTGGTCTCCGCCGGGGCGGCGGCGGTCTCCGCTGCGGCGGCATCGGACTCGGCCGGGGCGGTGGCGGACTCGGCCGGGGCGGTGGCGGACTCGGCCGCGACGCCCACTCGAATCAGCGGCGCGCCCACCAGCACGGTGTCCCCGGGCTCGGCCAGCAGCTCCAGCACGGTCCCGGCGAATGGGCACGGCAGCGACACCTGCGCCTTGGCGGTCTCCACATCGGCAATGGTCTGGTTCAACTCGACGACATCGCCGACTCGCACCGCCCACGACACCAATTCGGCGTCGGCCAATCCCTCCCCGAGGTCCGGCAATCGGAATTCCATGACCTGCTGCTGATCTTCCACCGAGCTTCCTCCGTGCATGGACCGTTATGCGGCGAGCGTGCGGTCGACCGCGGCGAGAATACGGTCGGGGTCGGGCAGGTGGTGCCGTTCGAGTTTAGCCGGGGGATAGGGGATGTCGAAGCCGCCGACGCGCAGGACGGGGGCCTCCAATTGATAGAAACAGCGTTCGGTGATGCGGGCCGCGATTTCCGCGCCGAGCCCGCCGAAAACCGGCGCCTCGTGCACGACTATCAAGCGGCCGGTCTTGCGCACCGAGGTTTCGATGGTGTCGAAATCGATGGGCGAGAGACTGCGCAGATCGATCACTTCCAGCGAATGTCCTTCGTGGGCGGCGATATCGGCGGCGGTGAGCGCGGTGGCGACGGTGCCGCCGTAGGCGACGACCGTGGCGTCCGCGCCGCTGGTGCAGACCCGCGCCCTGTCCAGGGCCAAGCCGCCGCCGCGGTCGAGTTGATCGAAGTCCACGTCGGCCTTGTCCCAATAGCGCCGTTTCGGCTCGAAGAAGATCACCGGGTCGTCGAGTGCGATGGACTGCCGGATCATCAGATACGCATCGGCCGGATTGCTCGGCGACACCACCCGCAATCCCGCGGTGTGCGCGAAATACGCTTCGGGCGATTCGGAATGGTGTTCCACCGATCCGATGCCGCCGCCGCACGGAATGCGAATGGTGATCGGCGCGACCACCTTGCCCTGGGTGCGATAGTGGATTTTCGCCACCTGGCACACGATCTGATCGAAGGCCGGATACACGAACCCGTCGAACTGGATTTCACACACCGGCCGCAATCCGCGCAGGGCCATTCCGAAAGCGGTTCCCACGATCCCGGATTCGGCCAGCGGCGTATCGATGACCCGATTGTTGCCGAAATCCTTCTGCAGCGTATCGGTGACCCGGAAGACGCCGCCGAGGCGGCCGATGTCCTCGCCCATCAAGACGACCTTGGGATCGTCCTCGAGCGCTCGGCGCAACCCGAAGTTGATGGCGCCCGCGAAAGTCGTCTTCATGACCGCGCTCCCTCCAGGTAGTCGGCGTACTCGCGGCGTTCCTGCTCGACGAGCCGGTGCGGGGTGGAGTAGACGTGCTCGAACAACTCCATGGGTTCGGGATCGGGCAGGGCGAGCGTCGCACTGCGCAATCGTTTGGCGACGTCATCGGAGACCGCGGTCACCTGTTGCTCGAAAGCGCTGTCCCACAGTCCCTCCCGCTCCAATAGCCGGCGCATGCGGTCGATGGGATCGCGGCGCTGCCACAGCTCGAGTTCGGCGGCGGTGCGGTAGCGAGTCGGATCGTCGGCGGTGGTGTGCGGGCCCATGCGATAGGTGATGGCCTCGATGAACGAGGGCCCGCCGCCGGACCGGGCGCGGATCACCGCCTGCCGGGTGACGGCCAGCACGGCGAGGGCGTCGTTGCCGTCCACCTGGACGCCGGGAATCCCGTAGCCGAGGGCACGATTGGCGAGCGGGGTCGGGCTCTGGGTGCGGACCGGGGCGCTGATGGCCCAGTGATTGTTCTGGCAGAAGAACACCACCGGCGCACCCCAGGTCGCGGCGAAGCCCAGCGCCTCGGCGATATCGCCCTGGCTGGTGGCGCCGTCGCCGAAGTAGGCGATGGTGGCGATCTCGGAGCCCTCGAGATGGGCCGCGTAGGCGTAGCCGGTGGCGTGCAGGCCCTGCGCGCCGACCACGATGGCGGGATTGGTCATCTTGACCGCGTCGGCGTCCCAGCAGGAGTGGGCCACTCCGCGCCAGAGTCTGGTGAGCTGTTCCGGCGGTACGCCCCGGACGTAGGCGACACCGGCTTCGCGGTAACTGCAGAAGACGTAATCGTCGGGGTGCAGGGCGTGCACGGAACCGATCTGCGCGGCTTCCTGGCCGAGCAGCGGCGGCCACAGACCGAGCTGCCCCTGACGTTGCAGGGCGGTTGCCTCGGTGTCGATGCGCCGGGCGACGGTCATATCGGTGAAGAGCGTGCGCAGGTCGTCGCCGTCGATATCGGCGACCAGGGGGACATGCGCGCGATCGAATACGCGGCGGCCGTCGGGCTGCATCAATTGCACCGGGTAGGTGTTCTTCTCGGGCATGGGTTCGCCTCCTCGAGCACCGGATACACGGTTATCGCCGGGGGATTGTGTCCCGTGAGCGATGCGTTGTGTCCTGTACCACACAGGATCCTCCGCTGGGCGCGATGCGCAAGCATCGACACGGCAACTGTGCAGAATGCGCGTTTCGGGGCCCTTGACCAGTGTCATACTGATCCCCATGAGCAGCAGGGAACCGATCACCGGCTCGGTGGACGCCACGGATGCCCGATTGTTGCTGGAGCTCGTCGCCAACCCTCGCGCCACCGGTGTCGAACTGGCCGCCCGGCTGGGCCTGTCCCGAAACACCGTGCAGGCCAGGCTGGCTCGCTGGGAGGCCAACGGGGTGCTGGCCAGCTTCGAACGCCGCGTGGATCCCCGCGCCCTCGGTTATCCCCTGGCGGCCTTCGTCGCCGTGGTCGTGGATCAGCATCAGCTCGATGCCGTGGTGGCGGAACTGGCGGAGATTCCGGAGGTCACCGAGGTCTGCGGCATGACCGGGCCGACCGATCTCACCGTGCGCGTGGTGGCCCAGGATGCCGACGATCTGTATCGGATCACCGGGCGGATCCTGAAGATCCCGGGGGTGGAGCGCACCAATATGGCGCTGGTCATGCGTTCGCTGGTCGCTCCCCGCACCGCGCCGCTGCTGGACCGGCTCGCCGGGGCCGCGCCCGCGAACGAGGCCTTCCGCATGGTGCCGCCCGATGTCGATCGGGCCGAGCGCTGAGCGAGCCGACGCGAAATTCAGTCCAGTTTCCATGGATTGGCCGCTGACCTGACGGTCACTGGACCGCGACGATTGCCCGATGAGTACAACCACCACGAGCGATCCGGCTATTGACAGTCCGCCCCGGGCCGGTATCGGCCAGCCCATCGGAGCCGGAATCGTCACGGCGCTGGTCGGTTTCACGAGCTCGTTCGCGGTGGTCCTGGCCGGTTTGACGGCCATGGGTGCGACCTCGGCGCAGGCGGCCTCGGGCCTGCTGGCGGTCTGCGTGACCCAGGCCGTCGGCATGCTGGTGCTCAGCCGCCGCTACCGGATGCCCATCACACTGGCCTGGTCCACGCCCGGCGCGGCGCTGCTGGCGAGCACCGGCCTGGTCGCGGGCGGCTGGCCCGCGGCGGTGGGCGCGTTCGCGGTGGCGGGCGTGCTCATTGTGCTGACCGGCTTCTGGCAGCGGCTCGGCGCGCTCATCGCGGCCATTCCAGGGGAGATCGCGCAGGCCATGCTGGCCGGCGTGCTGCTGCCCATGTGCCTGGCGCCCATCAAGGCGCTGAGCGTCAGCCCGGCCGTGGTGGTCCCGGTCATTCTCACCTGGCTGGTGCTGCAGAAGTTCGCCGCGCGCTGGTCGGTGCTGGCCGCCTTCGCGGTGGCCGCGGTGGGCGCGGGCATCGATATCGCCGTCACGCACCGCAGCGTCGACGTGTCGGCCATGGTGCCGCGCATCGAATTGACCGTCCCGCACTGGAGCTGGCAGGCGCTCATCGGCGTGGCGGTGCCGCTCTACATCGTCACGATGGCCGCGCAGAACATTCCGGGCACCGCGGTCATGAGCACCTTCGACTACAAGGTGCCGTGGCGCGCCGCCATGACGGTCACCGGTCTCGGCACCATCCTGGGCGCTCCGGCGGGCGGGCACGCCATCAATCTGGCCGCCATCAGCGCCGCCCTCTCGGCCGCCCCCGCCGCGCACCCGGACCCCAAGCGCCGCTGGATCGCCGCCGGCACAGCGGGTTTCGCCTACCTGCTGCTGGCCCTGGCGTCCGGTGCGCTGGTCACCCTGGTCGCCGCCGCCCCGGAAGGCGTCCTGGAAACCGTTGCGGGCCTGGCCCTCATCGCCACCCTCGCCGCCGCCCTGACCGCGGCCCTGACGCCGCCCGAGCACCGCTCCGCCGCCGCCCTCACCTTCCTGGTCGCCGCCTCCGGCGTCACCCTCCTGGGCATCGGCGCGGCCTTCTGGGCCCTGGTCGCGGGCCTGCTCGTCCGCTGGCTGCTGCGCCCGGCCTCCTCCGCCGCAGCGCCCGCCACCGGCAAGCGATAGAGCCCCGTACCCTCGTCGTTCCGGCGCGCTTTCGGCCGGAATCCGCCCGGCGGGCAGCGGTCCAGCCGGACGCCATGCCGGGGACGACGATCGGCGGGCCGCCCGATGGTGGACGGCTGGTGCCGGGTGACGAGCGCGGACGGCAGGGGCGCGGCGGTATGCCGGGCCGGCGGCAGCGTTTCTTCCCGCGCGCGAAAGCTCTTCGGCGAGTGGAGGTGTGTTGGTGTGCGTGGCGCGCTGGGCTGCGTAGGGTTGGGGCGTCGGTTTCGAGGTGGAATCTTCGAAGAGGAGTTGGCTTGAGCGCGGTGCTTATCTCGGCGGAGGACCTGCGGGAGCGGCTGGCGAGTGGGGGCTCGCCGGTGCGGCTGCTGGATGTGCGGTGGGCGCTGGGGGACCCGGACGGTCCGCAGCACTACCTGGACGGGCATATTCCGGGTGCGGTGTTCGTGGATATGGAGACCGAGCTGGCCGCGCCGGCCTCGCCCGCCAAGGGCAGGCATCCCATGCCCGAGGTGGCGCACCTGCAGAAGTGCGCGCGCAGCTGGGGAATCCGCGGCGGGGATGCCGTGGTGGTCTATGACGCCACCGGCGGTATGGCGGCGGCGCGGGCCTGGTGGCTGCTCAAATGGGCGGGGGTGCAGGATGTTTCGATTCTCGACGGTGGGCTGCCGGCGTGGGAGCGCGCCGGGGGCAAGGTGATCGCGGGCGAGGAGCCCGATCCGGAGGCCGGAGATGTGGTGCTGACCCCGGGCAATATGCCGGTCATCGACGCCGACGCGGCCGCCGGATGGCAGGGCCTGCTGCTGGACGCGCGGGCGGGGGAGCGCTATCGCGGTGAGGTCGAGCCCATCGATCCGCGCGCCGGGCACATTCCGGGTGCGGTGAGCGCGCCGACGGCCGAGAACCTCACCGCGGACGGATATTTCAAGACGGCCGACGAATTGCGTTCCCGCTTCGAGGGATTCGGCACGGGGCCGGTGGCGGTGTACTGCGGGTCGGGCGTGACCGCCGCCCACCAGGTGGCCGCGCTGGCGGCCGCGGGCATCGAGGCGTCGCTGTATCCCGGATCCTGGTCGCAGTGGTCCAACGACCCGAAGCGCCCGGTCGCCACCGGTTCGGAACCGGCCTGAGGCCCGGGATCAGCGCGGTTTGACCGCCGTGAGAATCCCGATGGAGTAGCGCTCGGGGCTGAATTCCAGGTCGGTGAAGCCGATTTCGGTCAGTGTGGCTCGATATTGGCGGACATCGACCTCCGCCAGCGGATCCTGGCCGTGCGCATGGTGGTCGTGGCCGTGCGCATGGTGGTTGTGACCGTGCGCATTGTGGTCGTGGTCGTGCCGGTGCCGCAACAGTTTTCCGAGGATCCGCAACACCGCGCCGTGCACGCCGGTGTTGGGATTGGCGTCGACGAGCAGCAACCGCCCGCCGGGGCGCAGCACCCGGAACATGCCCGCCAGGGCATTCTTCCGTTCGGCCTCGGGAATGTGGTGCATGACGAAGGTCGAGGTGACGACGTCGAAGCTGGCATCGGGCTGGGTGAGCTCCTGTGCCGCGCCCGCTTCGAATCGGCAGTTCGGCGGTGCGTCCTCGGCGGCGTACGCGAGCATCGGCGGGGAGGGATCGATCCCCAGCACCCGGCCCTGCGGCCCCACCCGCCGCGCCAGTTCGCGCGCCAGCCGGCCGGGCCCGCTACCGATATCGAGCACGCTGTCCCCCGGCCCGGCGCCGCTGGCGTCGGCGAACCGGCGTCGCACCGCGCCGGCGCGGCCCAGGAAGATGAGATCGGTCAAGAGGTTGTAGCGGCGCGGCCAGGTGATGAGCTCGCCGATTTCATTCGGTTCGTTTCGGGACACTTGCTGTTTCGAGTTCATGTGCTCAATCATCGAAGGATGAGAAATGCCAGGCCAGAACCAGATTCCGGGGATGTGTCCTTTACCGAACACTGGCCCGGAAAGTGTGCCGGAAAGCCGGAGAATGGCTCTGGCGGCGCCGTGGACCGCCGGGTTCGGCGCACCCGCATGGCCCTGCACATCGCGTTGATCGAGCTCATGAAGGAGCGCTCCTACGCCCGGATCACGGTGCAGGACATCATCGATCGCGCCGATGTGGGCCGGTCCACCTTCTATGCGCACTACCGCGACAAGGATGATCTGCTGGTGGTCAGCTGCACCGAGCATGTGCGCGAGGTGATTTCGACCGAACTGGCGGCCTACGACGGAGACCCGCCGCTGCTGGCTCCGGTCGCCATTCTGTTCCGGCTCGTCGGCGACCACCCCGACATCTACCGACCCCTGATCGGCCAGCGCGCCAATGCCGTTGTGCTGCGGTCGGTCCGGCAGATGTACGCGGAGCTGCTCACCGAGCACCTCGGGCCGCGGCTGGCGCTGGAGCCCGCCGATCTGGCGGGGACCATCACCTACCTGTCCTGGGGTCTGTTCGGCTTGCAGGAGGCGGTGATGGATTCCCAGGACCCGCTCACCGCCCCGGAGGCATATCGCCTGTTCGAGCGGCTATGGGCAGGTTCGGGCAATGCCCTCGAGCGTGGCCTGGTCCGCCACGGTGATGGGTAGGCCGTACTGGGTGGCGGCGCGCAGGTACTTCCCCGCGTAGAAGCAGTGATTGGCCTTGGCCGGTGGTAGCCAGTCGCTGGGCGTGCTGTCGCTCTTGTCCTCGTTGGTCTTCCCGTCCACCGCCAGCAGGTTGTAGTCGAGATCATTGGCGAAGCGCACCCGCCGCTCCAGCGGCCAGCCGGAGGCGCCCATATCCCAGGCGGCGGCCAGCGGATAGACGTGATCGATCTGCACGTCCCGCGCCTCGGCCTTCGCGAATTCGATGCGATTTCCCGTATAGGGGTCTTGCAGAATCCCCGCCACCACCACGCAGTTATTGGTGCCCGCCCGGAATTCCACCGCGGTGAGCTGAAGGGCCAGCACATTGTTGCGGGTATCGCAGCCGTCGTGCCCGCCCGGCCCGTCGTGGTCGTCGCTCCAGGCCTGGCCGAACACACACCCCTGCCCCGCCTTGCAACCGCGTTCGTATCCGGCCGGATTCGGCCGCGCCGGCATGACCTGCACCGCCGCCAGCAGCTGTTCGATCTCCACCCGCGTCGGACTGCCGGGCGCGGGCGCGACCTGCCCGCCGACCATTTCGCAGCCGGGAAGAACGAGCACGGCCAGCACCGCACTCAGCAGTGCGAGGACGCGCTCCATGGACATGTCACATATCTACTCGCCCGCGCCCACAGCGCGCGTCGATTACGAAACTTCGCACCCCACAGAACTTCTCGCGCCGACCGCGAATCGCGGCCGGCGGACTTGTGCGGGAGGTTTCTTACAACCAGGCGTGCGCCAAGAGGTCGTCCGCCGCGGTTTCGGAGAGCTGGGGCGGGAACCTGGTGGCCGCGATGGAATCCACCCGGCAGCCGTCGTGGCCGATCAGCCAGGATCCGCCGCGCTCCTCGCATTCGGCGATCTTGGCGAAAGTGGCGAGCAGGAAAGCGATGGCATCGCGTGGATCGGCGGTGCGCGCCAGCCGCTGTGATTCCCCCGGCCGGGACAGGTCCAGCCACACCCCGGATTGGCCGTCCAGGCGCATCCCCACGATTTTTGTCGTATCGACGAATGTGAACTTTCGTCGTTCCCACGGCGTCGTCGGCGTGAAGCTCTGCTCGAGCACTTGGAGCAGAATCGTCATCTTCACGGCCTCCCTCGGTATCGAAAGTGCCACGGCTCCGGATTGAGTCGCGGTTGATTATCGGGTGCACCCCCGCATGACGGCTGCGCTGAGCACAGCTGATATCGCCGTATGCGATGACCTGCGGTTATTCCAGTATGTTCCGATATCGGCCAGAAATAAAGACCCGGTAGGGGTGGTGATTTGCCGGATTTCCGCCGGCGGGTGGCTGCGGGTCCCGGCAGCGGTGTCGGTGCGGGCTGATTGGATGGTCGGATGCTGCACGGATTGTGGTCGCCCGGGTCGGGATTGGTGCTGTGGCACGACTCAACCGGTGATGCCGTGGCAGCCATCGACGCCGTGACGCTGCCCGATCCGCTGGGGGCGATCGTGCAGGCCGCGAAGTTCCGGCACCAGGCGCAGGTCCTGGTCCCCGGGCCGAACGGACCGGAGAAGGCGCAGGTCAAAGCGCATGCGCTGGCGCCGGAACGGGCCGCGAAGGTGCTGTTGCAAGAGCTGCCGGCCGGTGCGGTGGCGGGGGATCTGCGGTATCTGGCGCATGTGGCGCGCGGGGTGGACCGCTGGGTGCGGGCCGGGCGGATCGTGCCGGAAATGCGCCGTGACGACGGTGAATGGTGGGTGCGCTGGCGCCTGGTGGGCGGGCAGCGGCAGCGCGCCTGGCTGGCCGAACTGGCCGTGGCCATGCCGCCGGCCCTGCAGGTCGCGGGCAGTCCGGGCGAGGTGCTCGAGCATCTAACCGGCGAGCTCGCCGATCCGATCGCGCGCCTGCGCATCATGCCCCGGTTGCCGGCCGCCGCCGCGGACGGTTCGGCGGCGGTGGTGGCCGTCGGCGGCGGCCTCGGTCTCGCGGAATCGCCCGCGCATCCGCTGCTCGGCGCCCTGCTCGGGGCGCAACCGCTGGCGAGCGGCTCGCATCGGGCGGCCGCGGTGCTCGAGGATTGGCGCACCAGCATCACCGTGGACGAGCCGGAACTGCTGCTGCGGCTGCTCGAGCCCGATACCGAGGACGAGGGCGGGCTGTGGCGGCTGGAGGTGTGCCTGCGCAGTGAGGGCGAGGCGCCGCAACCGGTGCTGCTGCCCGGTGATCCGCATCTGGTGCGCACGGCCGGGGAGAAGCTGGCGGCCGCCAAGCACGCCTATCCGCGCCTGCGGGACCTGCCCAGCGACGACCGCAGCCTGGATCTGTTCCTGCCCACCGAGGTCGTCATGGACCTGGTCGCGCACGGGGCGGCCGTGCTTCGCGAAGCGGGCGTGAAACTGCTGCTGCCGCGTGCCTGGCGGATAGCCGCGCCCAGTTTGCGCCTGCAGGTGCAGAGCCCGCCCGCGAGCGAAAGCGCCGTCGGGCTCGCGGGTTTGGTGTCCTTCCGCTGGGAGCTGGCGCTCGGGGACACGGTGCTGTCACCGGCGGAGATGGCCCGGCTGGTGCGGTCGAAATCGGATCTCGTGCAATTGCGCGGGGAATGGGTGCAGGCCGACCATCGCATGCTGGCCGCGGCGGCCGACTATGTGGCGGGCCGCACCGACGCCACCGAGACCACCATCGGCGGGCTGTTCGCCGAGCTGTCCGCGCATCCGGTGATCGGCGTCCCGCTCGAGGACGTGTCCGCGACCGGTTGGGCCGCACAGCTTTTCGATGCCGAACACGAGGTGGAACCGGTCGCGGAGCCGGTCGGATTGAAGGCGCAGCTACGGCCGTACCAGCTGCGCGGCCTGGCCTGGCTGGCCACCATGAGCCGCCTGGGCTGCGGCGCGATCCTCGCCGACGACATGGGCCTGGGCAAGACGGTGCAGGTGCTGGCGCTGCTCGTGCACGAGCGTGAAAAGGCCGCTGCGGCAGCAACTTCCGAGAAGGACGCCGTCGGCCCCACCTTGCTGGTCTGCCCCATGTCCGTGGTGGGCAACTGGCAGCGCGAGGCGGAGCGATTCGCACCGGACCTGCGGGTGCTGGTGCACCACGGGGCGGCTCGGCGTTCGGGTGCGGAATTCGATGCGGCGGTGGCGGATTCGGATCTGGTTATCACCACCTACGCGTTGCTGGCGCGGGATGTGGAGGAGCTGAAGCGGCAGTCCTGGCAGCGGGTGGCGCTGGACGAGGCGCAGCACATCAAGAATGCCGGGACCCGGCAGTCCCGGGCGGCGCGGCTGGTCCCGGCGCGGCATCGGCTGGCGCTCACCGGAACCCCGGTGGAGAACCGCTTGGAGGAGCTGCGCTCGATTCTGGATTTCGCCAACCCGAAACTGCTGGGCCGACCCGCGGACTTCCATGCTCGCTTCGCGGTGCCGATCGAGCGGGAGCGCGACGAGAACGCCATCACCCGGCTGCGCGCCATCACCTCGCCGTTCGTGCTGCGGCGGGTGAAGACCGATCCGAAGGTGATCTCGGACCTGCCGGACAAGATCGAGATGACGGTGCGGGCCAATCTGACGGTGGAGCAGGCGGCGCTGTATCAGGCGGTGCTCGACGATATGTCGGCCAAGCTGAGGTCCGCGAAGGGGATGGAGCGCAAGGGTGCGGTGCTCGCGGCGCTCACCCGCCTCAAGCAGGTGTGCAACCATCCCGCGCACTACCTGAGCGACGGTTCGGCGCTGCTGCGACGGGGCCACCATCGTTCCGGGAAATTGGCTCTGGTGGAGGACATTCTGGAGTCGGTGATCGCCGATGGCGAGCGGGCGTTGCTATTCACCCAGTTCGCCGAATTCGGTGATCTGGTGGCTCCCTTCCTGTCCGAGCGGTTCGGCGCCGAGGTGCCCTTCCTGCACGGCGGGGTGAGCAAACAGCGGCGGGATGCCATGGTGGAGAACTTCCAGTCCGAAGGTGGCCCGCCGGTGATGCTGCTGTCGCTCAAGGCGGGTGGCACCGGTTTGAATCTCACGGCCGCCAATCACGTTGTGCACCTGGATCGCTGGTGGAATCCGGCGGTGGAGAACCAGGCCACCGACCGCGCCTTTCGCATCGGGCAGCGCCGGGATGTGCAGGTTCGCAAGCTGGTGTGCGTGGACACCATCGAGGAGCGGGTCGACGACATGTTGAAGGGGAAGCGGCAACTCGCTGATCTGACTGTTGGTGCGGGCGAGAAGTGGATCACCGAACTGGGGGATGATGAGCTGCGTGCGTTGCTCGCGCTCGGTGCTGAGGCGGTTGGCGAATGAATGGCCGTATCGACTTCTCGGAATTCGGTCCTCGGCGGGCGGTCAAGGGCGGGGTGCCTGCTCGTAGCCGGCGAGGGGCTGCCTTTGCCAAAACCTGGTGGGGGCGTTCGTTTCTCGAAGCCATTGAAGACGTTGCCGACGCCGGGCGCTTGACTCGCGGACGCTCGTATGCCCGGACGGGGCAGGTCATCAGCTATCGGCTGGAACCGGGCGCGGTCAGCGCGGAGGTTCAAGGCAGCCAGCCGCGGCCGTTCATCTCGGTGCTGACCATGCGGCAGCTTCGCGACGAACGGCTGGCCGAACTGGTGACGCTGGTTCGTGCTACTCCGGGCATGCTCGGCGAAATTGCTTCCGGCACACTGCCTCATGGGTTGGCGCCGCTGCTGCTGCCTACCACGGCGTCGGAATTGGATTTCTCGTGTACCTGTCCGGATTCCGGCTGGCCGTGTAAGCATGTGGCGGCGATCTGTTATGTCATCGCTGAGCGGCTCGACGAGCATCCGGGGGATTTGCTTACGCTGCGCGGCATCAAAATCGACGCGCTCATCGGGAGCGTCGAGCGTGAGACGGTGGCGGTGGACAATGCTGATCTTTATGGTGACGAGGTTGCTCTGCCGAAGTTGCCGAAGCCGGAATATCGGGCGGCTCCGGAGGATCTTGACGCTGTGTTGCTGCGGCAGGCTTTGCGGATGACTGCTGAGGACGAGCAGACTGCTGAGTCGGGGTTGCGGCAGGTTCGGGTGCTGTATCGCGCGTTGGAGGACTGAGCGTCACTGGGGTGGTCTGATTAGGAACGCTCGTGGCTGTGTTTAATTTGCCTCCGCTTCGCTCCGGCGGGGTTCGGGGCCTGGAGGTCTCGATTTTTCCCTCCCTCCGCGCACGCCGGAGCTCCTCCGCTTCGCTCCCCCGCTCCGACGCACGCTCCACTCAGTCCAAAATCGAGACGGCCCCGAACCCACACAGTGGGTGCACCAACTGTTATCCCTACAGTTAATTGACGGTTCGCCTTCGGCGGACATCTCGGATAGAAGAGGCGGGGTGGGGCGGGGTGGGGGCTTGCCGGGTTAGTGAGTGGAGGCTCGATCTGCTTTGGTTGTTGTCTGTTGGGGGTGGGGGGTTTTCTTGAAGTGGTAATCGGTCAGGTTGAAATGGCCTGCCCGCCAGAATGCTTCGACGGTACTCATTGGGCGTAAGGGGACATCGCCGTTTTTGTCGAAGTAGTAACTGTTGGCGAGGGTGCAGCTGTCTTGCCAGAAGACCTGGGTTCCACGGCGGTTCAGCATTTCCTGGAAGTATCGGTCATTGGCTTCATGGGTGACTTCGACGCGAGTGGCGCGGTCACGCCGAGCTTGCTGGAGCAACCGCAGGATGTGGCGGGTCTGGAGTTCGATGAGGGTGAAGTAGGACGCCCCGTTGTATCCGTAGGGGCCGATGATGCTGAAGAAATTGGGGAAGCCGGGGACGCTTACGCCTTCGTAGGCTTGCAGGCGGTGGGTGTCCCACCATTCCTCGAGGCGGAGGCCGTCGCTGCCGTGCAGGTCGAAGGTTGGCATATTGCCTGATTCCATGACCTTGAAGCCGGTGGCCATGATCAGGATGTCGACTTCGTGGTGGGTTTGGTGGGTGCGTACGCCTGTCCTGGTGATCTCGGTGATCGGATCGGTTTCCAGGACGACGTTCTCCCGATTGAACGTCTTCAGATAGTCGTTCGAGAACGACGGCCGTTTGCAGCCGAGCGCATAACGCGGCGTGAGCTTGTCCCGAACCGCCGGATCGTGCACCTGCTGCTTCAAGTGTGCGAGCCCGGACCGCTCACCCAGTTTCACCACCCCCGGCAGCACCTTGTAGTAGTGCGCCGAGAGCGGAAAAGTGAGCTCCACGAACGCCTGGCTGAGCGCCCGGGTCAGCAACTGCCCGCCGGGCAATCGCATGAGCCCTCGAACCGCCGCCGGCAAAGGCGCATCCGGTCGCGGTAGGCACCAGATCGGCGTTCGCTGGAACACCACGAGTTCGGCCACCTCGGGTGCGATCTCCGGAATCACCTGAACCGCCGATGCCCCCGTGCCGATGACCCCTACTCGTTTACCGCGCAGGTCCAGCCCGTGATCCCAGCGCGAGGTGTGCATGGTGACGCCGGAGTACCGTTCCGCTCCGGGAATGTCGGGCATCTTGGGTCGCGTCAGCACTCCGGTCGCCGCGATCACGAACCGCGCGGTGAGCTCCTCCCCGCCGGCCGTTCGTAACCGCCACAAATGCAGCCCGTCATCGAAATCCGCACGAACAATCGTGGTGCCGAACCGAATCCGCGGCCGCAGCCCGTACTTCCGCACGCAGTGCTCGGCATAAGCCTTCAGCTCCCGGCCCGGCGCGTACACCCGCGACCACGTGCGCCGCTGCTCGAACGAGTACTGATAGCTGAACGACGGAATATCCACCGCGATACCGGGATAGGTATTCCAATGCCAGGTCCCGCCCACCCCATCGGCATCGTCCACCATGAGAAAGTCATCGAACCCCGCCTTGCGCAACGCGATCGCGATCCCGATACCCGAGAACCCTGTCCCGATGACAATGATCTCGTGGTCCACCACGGTGCTGTTCACGGCATGTCCTCCGCATGAATGATCAGGTCCACCCGATGCTCGATCCCGTCCACGGTGCGCACACCGAGCGGTGCGAGCCGGGCGACCGGCCAGGTGACGAGCTTGCAATTGGGCCGCTGCAAGGCCCGGTAGTAGTGGTTGTGCAACCGCACCCCGGCTGTCGTATCCGGGGTCAGCTGCCTTCGCTGCCACGGATCCGCCACTTGCACACGGAGATTCGCCGTGGCAGCACGGCGCAGCACTGCGGACCCGACCCGGCGCAACCCGGCCCGTGCGAGCCGGCCCACCCTGTCAACCCTCTCAACCCTGTCAGCCCCGTCATCCCGGCGTGCTCTTGGCCGGGATCCATACCCCGGATGGCTTGGCCGCTGTTGATGGATTCCGGCCAAAAGCACGCCGGAATGACGAGAGAGGTTGGCCGGCAGCAAGCCGAGGGCATCGTAGGGCAGGAGCAGCACCAGTTCGCGGGCACCGGGCAGCTCGGGCCAAGGCAAAACCCACACCGGATCGTGCTGGAACACCGTCACTTTGCGGGCCAGATCGACGACGGGCGGGAGGACCCGTGCGACGGCCGCGCCGCTGCCGATCACCGCCACGCTGCGCCCGGTGAGCGGAACCTCGTCGCGCCAGCGGGCGCAATGGATCTGCGGTCCGGTGAAGGTTTCTACGCTGCGGCGGCGCGCGGGGGAGGTCATTTCTCCACCGGTTCGTAGGTCAGCCCCTGCGACCAGGTCGGCGGCTTGCCGAGCACCCGCACCGGGAAGCGGTCGATGGCCTTGTTGAGGGTGTCGTTGACCGCCTGGATGGGCTGCCAGCGATTGATGGTGGCAATGCCGTGGGTGCGCACCACGTGGTAGAGCGGCAGCCGTTTGATGCTCGGCTCACGCTCACCCGCTTTCTCATAGCGGCGCACCGCATTCCACAGCTTCTCCTCGTCGAGGCCCATTGCCATGATGTTGGCGGCCATGCGGGACAGCAGCGGGGTATAGAGCAGCGCGCCCAGGAGGAACGTCGGCCGCAGCGCGAAACCTGCCGTCTCGATGGCGATCCGCCGCATCGGCCCGGCCCCGAGCTGTTCCAGCACCTGGAATCCGACCGCGAGATGCCGCGACTCGTCGCTGTTGATGTGCCGGAATACCTCGTGGCACACCGGATCCTGGACCTCGTCCAGCAGGAACTTCACCAGCGCCCCGTCGAGCGCGCATTCCAGCGACGGAATGACCGTGCCCAGCACCGGCAATGACAGTCCGTCGCCGTACCGATCCACCCACTCGATGACGAGCCGGATGTTCTTGTTGGGCAATGGCATCGCATCGCCGTCGAGCATGCCCCAGCGCCGCATGAGCGCCAGTTCGGCATTGGCGTGCTTCTGCTCCTCGGCATGGAAGTACCGGTAGATCTCCTTGAGCGGCCCGTCGGGCGCGCGCAGCGTGAGCGCCGCGAAACCTCGCGCGCCCACGTGCTCGATCCACACCAGATCGGCCATGAACGCCGCGAGCCGCGGCCGCTGTTCCGCGGTGATGAGTTCGGCTCCCGGTGCGTCCCAGTCGATATCGGCCAGGGCCCACTGCCGGTCCTTGATGACCGTGAGCATGTCGGAATATGCGAACGCCATTGTTCTGACTCCTCGGCTACCGGGCCAGCCGTTCCAGTAATCCGGCGGCGCGGGTATAGGGTTCGGGCAGTAGCCGTTTGGACTGCCAGATGAGCTTGGCCTCGACCTGCGGCACCACATAGAGCCGGCCGCGGTCCACGGCGTCGAGGGTGCCGCGGATGATCGGCGCGGGCGGGCGTTCGGTCCAGCGCAGCAGCCGTTCGCCCCAGCGCGACATGGCATCGTCGGGCAGCGAAACGCCTTCCAGGATATTGGTTTTCACGCCGGTGGGGCACAGTACGGTGACGCTCACGCCGGTGCCCGCGAGTTCCGCCGCGAGGGTCTCCGACAGCGCCAGCACCCCGGCTTTGCTCACGTTGTAGGCGGCCATGCGCGGTCCGGCGGCGAAGGCCGCCGCGGAGGCGACATTCACGATGGCGCCGTGCCCGGCGGCGCGCATGCGGGGCGCGAAGACATGGCAGCCGTGGATGACGCCCCACAGGTTCACATCCAGGACCTGATGCCATTCGCTCAGCGGCGCATCGCCGATCACGGTGCCGCCGCGTCCGATTCCGGCATTGTTGATCACGATGTCCGCGGGTTTCCCGAACCATTGTTCGGCGGTGTCGGCGAGCGCCGCGACGTCGGGCATCCGGCTCACATCGCAGACGGTGTCGAAGGCCTTTCCGCCCGCGTCATCGATCATCTCGACGGTTTCGCGTGCTCGATCGCCATCGATGTCGGAGCAGATCACCCGTCCGCCGCGCTGTGCGAGCTCGATCGCGAAGGCGCGTCCGATGCCGCTGCCGGCGCCGGTCACCACCGCGTCGGCTTGCCGGGTCCGGCGTGATCCGCCGAATGGGTTGAGTCGCATGAGAACTCCCGGAAAAGGTCATCCGGGCAGTCAATTGGTGGCATCTGCCCCCATTGGCCGCACCTGCCACCAATTAGGCGCTCGGTGCGCTATTTTGTCAACCATGGACGTGCGCGCACCGGCAGGCCAGGGGAGGCGGAGCGGAACCTGGGGCGGCCGAACCCAGGAGGAGCGCCGCGCCGAACGCCGCCGCCGCATAATCGCGGCCGCCTTGGACATCTGGCTCGAAAACGGCTGGGCCGCAGTGACCATGCGCGGCATCTGCAACCGCGTCGGCCTCAATGACCGCTACTTCTACGAGCACTTCGCCGACCGCGACGAACTGCTGGCCGCGGTCTGGGACGAGGTCTGCTTCGAAGTCTTCGGCGAACTCTCCGCCGTGGTCGCCGAAAACCTCGCCCTGCCCCCACTGGAAATCCTGCACCTGGCCATAGCCCGCGCCGTCGCCCTGCAATCCGACGGCCCCGCCCGCATTCTCTTCGGCAATCACGCCGGCAGCCGCATCCTCGAGGAGCGCCGCAAATCCACCCTCACCGAGGCCACCGACCTCCTGATCGCCACCGGCCGCCCCTACCTGCGCCCCGGAGTCGACGAATCCGACCTGCGCATGGGCGTTCTCATGGGCATAGGCGGCTTCACCGAACTGCTGACCGCGTGGCGCACCGGCACCATCGACACCGATACCGACCGCATCATCGACCACGTGACCCGCACCGCCGACCTGCTGGGCGCCCGCTATCTGGCCCTGCCCGACCGCCCCGCGGATCAGTCCGGCGCGTAGGCGCGCAGGAACGTATCGGTCGCGGCGTCGGCGATGGCGCGCAGTTCGGCGGCCGGAATCTTGCGGGCGCCCAGGCGTGATCGGGTTTCCAGCGGGCCGGTGAGCAGTGCCAGATACTGTTCCGCGGCCGTTTCCGGAGCGCACGGCCGCAGCCGCCCGGCCAGCGCCAGCCGGGCCAGCCGATCGGCGAGCGCCTCGCGCAGCCGAATCGCGGTGCGCTGCTGGACTTCCGCGGCCAGGTCGGCGAACTCGTCGGCCTGGGCGTAGGCGAGCCGGTGCAGGGACCGGCCGCGTTCACTCGAACACGCCTGGAGCAGGCGGTAAGCCGAATCGGTGAACGCCGGTCGCGGATCGCCGCCGCTGTCCCGCAGAGGTTCCACGGCGGCAAGGGTTTCGGCCCCCACCGCATCCGCCGCCGCCAGCAGCGCCTCCCGGAACAGGGTGCCCTTGTCGGTGAGGTGGTTGTACACCGTTGGCTTGGCCACGCCCGCCGCGTCGGCGATCTCCTGCACGCAGGTCTGGGCGTACCCGCGCCGCGCGAAGACCGCGAACGCGGCTTCCAGAATCTGCTGTCGCTTGTCGATGCGACCCCGTGCCGGTGCTGCCACCCTCGCAGCCTAGCCCGGCCGCCGCCGGTTATGGACTTGCGGGTCCGATCTTGTGGACTGTCAGGTTAGTTCACTAGATTGAACCGACAAGTTCAATTCAGGAGGATTCATGATCGTTCACGTGCTGCGTTTCCGATTCCGTGACGAGACCACCGAGGAGCAGCGTGCCGAGGTGCTGGCCACCATGCGCCGCACCGCCGCCGTCGAATCGGTGCGCTTCTCGACCGTCGGGCAGAACCTGGGAGACCCGTCGGAGGGCTTCACCCACGCCTACTGCGTCGGCATCGAGGACCTCGACGCGCTGGAGCGCTATATGCACGATCCGGTGCACCTGGCCGGTGATCCGGTCATCGCCCCGCATTTCGCGAAGCTCGCCATCGGGCCGGATCTGTCCGACGATCCGGATCCGGAGCTGGGGGCCAAGATCATGGCGATGCATCAGCGCAAGTCCGCGATGTATCCGGAGTGGGCCGAACTGATGGCCACCATCCCCGAGGTTCGTATCGCCTGAATTCGGCAGGGCGAGTCTCCGTTGCGAAATCCGCCGCGCAGCGATAATCGGATATGACAGTTGATCATTCGGTGGGGGCCGTGCTGGCACGGTTGGTCGATCAGGGGGTGCTGAGCGGCGCGCAGCGGGACGCGGTGCTGGGGGCCTTGGAACAGGAGCGGGCCGGGCGGTCGCCGGGTGGGCGGGTGATCGCCGAGATCGCCGCGTATGCGGGGGCCGGGTTGGTGCTGGGCGGGCTGCTGATGTTGATGGACTCGTCGTGGGACGATCTCGGCAGGCTCAGCCGGGTGCTGGTGCTGGCCGTGATCGTGCTGGGTACGACCGGTGCCGGTGTCTGGCTGGCGGGCGGGCCGAGGCGGCTGTTCCGGCCTGGCGGGGGCGCGCATTCGGTGCCGACGCGGTTGGCCGCGGCGCTGTTCGTGGTGGCGGCCATCGCCTGCACCGCCCTGGTGGGGTTCGCCCTCGACGGTCGCGGTGACGATGAGGCGTGGGTGGCGGCCGCGGTGGTGGGCGCGCTGTGCGCCATTGCGGGTTACGCGGCATTGCCCTCGCTGATCGGGTTGCTCGCCATCGGGTTCTTCGGCGCCGCCGCGGTGGGCGGGGTCCTCATGGATTGGGCCGATCTCGATGAGATCTGGGGCGGTGTCGGATTCGTGGCGCTCGGCGGAATCTGGTTCGCGGCCACGCGGTCCGGTCGCGCGGCGCCCGCGTGGGCGGGCTACGGGATAGCCATCCTCACCGGTGTTTCCGGCGGAATCCTCGCCGAGGACACGCACGTGGGCTGGGCCGTCGCTTTCACCCTGCTCGTGGCCGTGACCTGTTTCGCCCTGTACGGCGCACAGCGCAATCCGGTGCTGGTGATCGGCGGCGGTATCTGCGTCACCATCGCTGTGCTACAGGCGATTTGGGAATGGTTCGACCAGGCCGTCGGACTGGCCGCCGTCGTCCTGCTCATCGGAGCCGTCGTCCTCGGCATCGCCGGGTTCCGGCTCACGCGCGATCGCACGTGAGGGGACCGGCTACCGCGGGCGCGGCCCCGGGACCTGCGTGGATTCAGACATCGTCGATGCGGTAGAGCCGCTGGGCATTGGCGCGGAAGATCTGCTCGACGGCCTTGTCGTCGGCGCCGTGGGCGGCGAGGGCGGTGACAATGGCCTCGGCGGCATTGCCGATGCTCGTAATCGCCTTGTCCACCGGGAAATTCGAGCCCCACAGCAGGCGGTCGGCGCCGAAGACGTCGTAGGCGTGGTGCAGCATGGGGGAGATGCGCTCGACCAGGTCGGGGACCGGGGTGGGGATGCCGCGCGGCGGGACCGGGTGGCCGAGGATGGGCATCATGAGGCCGCTGATCTTGGCGACCACATTCGGGTGCGCGGCCAGGGCGGTGAGGTCGTCGCGCCAGCGGATGAACAGCTCGCGGCGTTCGCCCGGATTGCGGCCGGTGTGCTTGCCGACCGGCCCGAAAATGCCCGCGGGCGTGCCGAGATGATTGAGGACGATGGTGGCGTCCGGATAGCGCTGCGCCAGCGCGGTGACCTCGGGCAGCTGCCGGGAGTACACCCACGCTTCGAAGGACAGGCGGCGTTCGGCGAGGGCGGCGAAGCCGTCCAGGAATGCGGGCGCGGTGAGGGTCCCGGGCTGTTTGCAGTGCGAACGGATACCGGAGTCGGGATGGTGTTCCACGCGGCATCGGATGCCGCGGAACAGCGGCGACGCAGACCGGTGCGCGTCGAGCAGTTCGGCGAAACCGGGGGCGGCCGGATCCGCCGCGCCGACAATGGCTCCCAGCGCGGGCGTGTCCACCCCGAATGGCAGGCTCGCCACCCACCGGGTCTCATCGGCCTGGCCGAGCGGCTTCTTGGCGACCCATTCGACCTCGATGTGCACAATGGCCTCGACGGGCACGTCCCCGGCATCGGTGCGGTAGTCGGCGGGCAGGTACGGGCCCACGAACGGCGCGGGATCGCCGACGAATTCGCGGTCCCGTTTGGGCGCCACCCGCTTGGCCACATCGAGCGGAACGGGCAGGTATTTGAAGAGCCTGGCGAGCCCGCTGAACTCCCGCGGCGTGGTGAGCGGATCCCACTGGTGGATGTGCGCATCGACGACTGTCATGCCCGTGAGGTCCATGATGTCCCTTCCATCCGGGTCGGCCTGTTCCGGATTGTTCCACGCGGGGACCCCGGGAGAGCCGAATTCGGACCGGCCGGTGCCGGGGACGGGTCACACGTTACGGCGATACTGCCCGCCGACGGTGAAGAAAGTGTCGGTGATCTGCTGCAGGGTGCAGACCCGCGCGGCGTCCATGAGGACTTCGAAGACATTGTCGTCCCCACCGGCGGCAGCGGCCAGCCTGGCCAGCGCGGCAGGGGACTCGTCACGATGCCGTTCGGTGAACTCGCGCACCCGCCGAAGCTGCGACTGCTTCTCCTCCTCGGTGCCGCGCGCCAACTCCAGCACCCGATGCTCCTCGCCGCCCGTGCCGCGGAAGGTATTGACGCCGACAATGGGCAGGCTGCCATCGTGTTTGCGCCGCTCGTACAGCATGGATTCGTCCTGGATGCGGCCGCGCTGATAGCCGGTCTCCATGGCCCCGAGCACGCCGCCGCGCTCGCTGATCCGCTCGAATTCGCGCAGCACCGCCTCTTCCACCAGATCGGTGAGCTCATCGATGATGAAGCTGCCCTGCAGGGGATTCTCGTTCATCGCCAGCCCCCATTCCCGATTGATGATGAGCTGAATCGCCAAGGCCCGCCGCACCGATTCCGCGGTGGGGGTGGTGACGGCCTCGTCGTAGGCATTGGTGTGCAGGCTGTTGCAGTTGTCGTAGACGGCGATGAGCGCCTGCAGCGTGGTGCGAATGTCGTTGAAGTTCATCTCCTGTGCGTGCAGTGAGCGGCCGGAGGTCTGAATGTGGTACTTGAGCTTCTGCGAACGCTCGTTGGCGCCGTACTTGTCGCGCATGGCGATCGCCCAGATGCGCCGGGCGACACGGCCGATGACCGAATACTCGGCATCCATGCCATTGGAGAAGAAGAACGACAGATTCGGCGCGAAATCGTCGATGTGCATGCCGCGCGCGAGATACGCCTCGACATAGGTGAATCCATTGGCCAGCGTGAAGGCCAGCTGACTGATCGGGTTCGCCCCGGCCTCGGCGATGTGATAGCCGGAGATGGACACCGAATAGAAGTTGCGGACGCTGTTGCGCACGAACCATTCCTGGATGTCGGACATCATGCGCAGGCTGAACTCGGTGGAGAAGATGCAGGTGTTCTGGCCCTGATCCTCCTTGAGGATGTCGGCCTGCACGGTGCCGCGCACGGTGGCCAGCGTCTCGGCGCGCAGCCGCGCCGCCTCCTCGGCGGTGGGCTCGCGGCCCTCGGCCGCCGAGAACTGTTCCAGCGCTTGGTCGATGGCGGTATTGAGGTAGAACGCCAGAATGGTCGGCGCGGGACCGTTGATGGTCATGGACACCGAGGTGGACGGCGCGTCCAGGTCGAAGCCGTCGTAGAGCGCCTTCATATCCTCGACGGTGGCGATGGACACCCCGGAGGTGCCGACCTTGCCGTAGATATCGGGCCGCTCGGCCGGATCGTGCCCGTACAGCGTCACCGAGTCGAAGGCGGTCGAAAGCCGTTTGGCATCAGCATGTTCGGACAGGATCTTGAACCGCCGATTGGTGCGGAAGGCATCACCCTCACCGGCGAACATGCGCGCGGGATCCTCGTTGTCCCGTTTGAACGCGAAGACGCCCGCGGTGAACGGGAAGCGGCCCGGCAGGTTCTCCGAGCGCAGGAATCGCAGCAGTTCACCGTGATCGGTATAGCGGGGCAGCGCCACCCGGGGAATCGAACTGCCGGACAAGGTTTCCCGGCGCAGGGTCGTGCGCAACTCCCGATCGCGCACCCGCACCACTTGCTCCTCGCCCCGATAGGACTCCGCCACGGCAGGCCACTCTGCCAGCAGTGCCGCATTCTCCGGCGACAGCTCGGTGCACGCCTGCTCCAGCAACTCGGCTACCTCGCCCCCCGCCCCAGTCATTCCGGCGTGCTTTTGGCCAGAATCCACCCCTGGATCCCGGCCAAGAGCACGCCGGGATGACGAGTGGACCTCCAAGTCGGCGACTACCTGCTCCAGTCGCTGCACGCGCTGTGCGGCTGTCACTTGCTCGGCGGTCTCGGAGTGATAGTCCCGCACCGTTTCCGCGATCTCCGCCAGATAGCGCACCCGCGCCGGCGGAATGATCTGCGCGAACCGGGTCGAGGCCCGTGTGGTCACTCGCGGCAGCACGCCTTCCTCCAGCCGCAACCCGTGCTCACCGAGCAACCCGCTCAGATGCTGATAGAGCGCCGTCACCCCGTCGTCGTTGAAAGTGGCGGCGCTGGTGCCGAATACCGGCATGTCCTCCGGCGCGGCATGGAACTCCTCGCGATTGCGGATGAGCTGGCGCGACACGTCCCGCAGCGCGTCCTCGGCCCCGCGCCGCTCGAACTTGTTGATGGCCACCACATCCGCGTAATCCAGCATGTCGATCTTCTCGAGCTGGGAGGCCGCGCCGAACTCCGGCGTCATCACATACAGCGCCACGTCCACATGCTCGGCGACCGCCGCATCGCCCTGCCCGATACCCGGGGTCTCCAGGATGACCAGGTCGTATCCCGCTGCCTTGCAGGCGATCACCATGGCATCGATATTGTTGGGCAGCTCCCGCTCGCCCCGGGTGGCGAGGGACCGGAAGAACACCCGCTCGCCGTCGAGGGCGTTCATCCGAATGCGATCGCCCAGCAGCGCCCCGCCCCCGCGCCGCCGCGTGGGATCCACCGCCAGCACCGCCACCCGCAGCTTGTCCTGCTGATCGGTGCGCAGCCGGCGCACGAGTTCATCGGTGAGAGAAGACTTTCCGGATCCGCCCGTACCGGTGATGCCGAGCACCGGCGCCTGCCGCGCCCCGGCGGCGGCCGTCAGCGCGGCCAGATCGTCCTCCGGCAATACCCCCTGCTGCAAACAGGTCAGCGTGCGCGCCAAGGCCGCCCGATCCCCGCTCAGCACGGCCTCGACCGCCGCGGGCGACACCGACAGATCCACATCGCAGTCGGCCACCAGCCGGTTGATCATCCCCGGCAGCCCCAGCCGCTGCCCGTCCTCCGGCGAGAAGATGGTCACCCCGGACTCGGCCAGCCGTGCGATCTCCTCGGCGACGATCACCCCGCCGCCCCCGCCGAAGATCTTCACGTGCCCCGCCCCGGCCTCCCGCAGCGCGGCCGCCAGGTACTCGAAGTACTCGATGTGCCCGCCCTGATACGAGCTGACCGCCACCCCCTGCACGTCCTCGGTGACCGCGGCGTCCACGACCTCCCGCACCGCCCGGTTATGCCCGAGATGTATGACTTCGGCCCCCTGCCCCTGCAGGATGCGCCGCATGATGTTGATGGCCGCGTCATGGCCGTCGAACAGGGCCGCGGCGGTCACGAACCGCACCGGATGAGTGGGTACATGCAGATCGGCCACGGGATCCTCCAAGCGGACGGCCGGTTCCGTTGACGTTCAGATAGTAGGACGTCAAATCAATCGTAGGGTGAGATCTGCCACAGTGCCACCGTCTAGAAATACTTGGATGTCCAACTATATGGTGACCGAGTACCGGCCGCGCGGCGCGCGCGAGCCGACGGCACTCCCAGACAGGACTGGCATGGTTCGCGAACTCACCCACTTCATCGGCGGGCAGCACGTACCCGGGACGTCCGGCAGCTTCGGCGACGTCTACAACCCCAGCACCGGTCGGGTGCAGGCCCGGGTGCCGCTGGCGTCCAAGGCCGAGGTCGAGGCCGTGATCGCCAATGCCGCCGAGGCGCAGCTGGGGTGGGCGGCCACCAACCCGCAGAAGCGGGCGCGCGTGCTCATGAAGTTCCTGACCCTGGTGCAGGACGATATGGACTCGCTCGCGGCGCTGCTGTCCTCCGAGCACGGCAAGACCATTGCCGACGCCAAGGGCGACATCCAGCGCGGGCTCGAGGTCATCGAATTCGCGTGCGGCATTCCGCACCTGCTCAAGGGCGAGTACACCGAGAGCGCCGGCACCGGCATCGACGTGTACTCCATGCGCCAGCCGCTCGGCGTGGTCGCGGGCATCACCCCGTTCAACTTCCCGGCCATGATCCCGCTGTGGAAGGCCGGGCCGGCGCTGGCCTGCGGCAATGCCTTCGTGCTCAAGCCGTCCGAGCGCGATCCCTCGGTGCCGCTGCGGCTGGCCGAGCTGTTCCTCGAGGCCGGGCTGCCCGCGGGCGTGTTCAACGTGGTCAACGGCGACAAGGAGGCCGTGGACACGCTGCTGCACGACGAGCGCATCAAGGCCGTCGGCTTCGTCGGCTCGACCCCGATCGCGCAGTACATCTACGAGACCGCCTCGGCGAACGGCAAGCGGGCGCAGTGCTTCGGCGGCGCCAAGAACCACGCCATCGTCATGCCGGACGCCGATCTCGACGATGTGGCCGATCAGCTGATCGGCGCCGGCTACGGCTCGGCCGGCGAGCGCTGCATGGCCATCTCGGTGGCGGTGCCGGTCGGCGAGGAGACCGCGGATCGCCTGCGCGCCAAGCTGATCGAGCGCATCGAGAAGCTGAATGTCGGCGTCTCCGACGATCCGGGCGCGGACTTCGGCCCGCTGGTCGGCCGCGACGGCGTGGACCGCGTCGACAACTATGTCCAGATCGGTGTCGATGAGGGCGCCGAACTGGTCATCGACGGGCGCGGGCTGGTCGTGGCGGGCGGCGAGGACGGGTTCTTCGCGGGCGCTTCGCTTTTCGACCGGGTCACCCCGGACATGCGGATCTACAAGGAAGAGATCTTCGGTCCGGTGCTGTCGCTGGTGCGGGCCAAGGACTACGAGGAGGCGCTGCGCCTGCCGAACGAGCACGAATACGGCAATGGCGTCGCCATCTTCACCCGCGACGGCGATACTGCCCGTGATTTCGCCGCGCGCGTGCAGGTAGGCATGGTCGGCATCAATGTGCCCATCCCGGTGCCGATCGCGTACCACACCTTCGGCGGCTGGAAGCGTTCCGGCTTCGGCGATCTCAACCAGCACGGCCCGGACTCCATCCGCTTCTACACCAAGACCAAGACGGTGACGCAGCGCTGGCCCTCGGGGATGAAGGAATCCAATGCCTTCGTGATCCCGACCATGGACTGATCGATGTTCGTACTCGACGAGGACGAGAAGGCGATCGCCGAGACCGCCCGCTCCTTCGCAGACGAGCTGCTCGCGCCCAATGCGCTGGAATGGGATGAGCAGAAGCACTTTCCGGTGGATGTGCTGCGCAAGGCCGGCGAGCTCGGCCTGGGCGGCATCTACGTCCGCGAGGACGTGGGCGGTTCGGAGCTGCGGCGGCTGGATGCCGTGCGCATCTTCGAGCAGCTGTCCACCGGCTGCCCGGCCGTGGCCGCCTATATCTCCATCCACAATATGGCGACGTGGATGATCGACAGCTACGGCGATGCGGCGCAACGCAATCGGTGGCTGCCGGGACTGACGTCCATGGATCTGCTGGCCAGCTACGCGCTCACCGAACCAGGTGTGGGCTCCGATGCGGCGGCCTTGAGCACCAAGGCCGTTCGCGACGGCGAGGACTACCTGCTCACCGGTGTCAAGCAATTCATCTCCGGTGCGGGCAGCACCGATGTGTACGTGGTGATGGCGCGCACCAGCGACAATGGCGCGCGCGGCATCTCGGCGTTCATCGTGCCCGCGGACACGCCGGGACTTTCCGTCGGCGCCAATGAGAAGAAGATGGGCTGGAACGCGCAGCCCACCCGGCAGGTCATTCTCGACAATGCCCGGGTGCCCGCCGCCAATCTGCTCGGCGCGGAGGGCAATGGCTTCCGGATCGCCATGAACGGGCTCAATGGCGGGCGGCTGAATATCGCCGCCTGTTCGCTCGGCGGCGCGCAGGCGGCGCTGGATCGGACCGTGGAGTACATGGGCCAGCGCAAGGCCTTCGGGTCGCGACTGCTGGACAATCCGGCGTTGCAATTCGAACTGGCCGATATGCGCACCTCGCTGGAGGCCGCCCGCACCCTGCTGTGGCGGGCCGCGGCGGCGCTGGACGCCGACGCGGCCGACAAGGTCGAGCTGTGCGCCATGGCCAAGCGGTTCACCACCGATGCCGGGTTCGAGGTGGCCAATAAGGCCCTGCAATTGCACGGTGGCTACGGTTACCTGCACGAATACGGGATCGAGAAGATCGTCCGCGACCTGCGGGTGCATCAGATCTTGGAAGGCACGAACGAGATCATGCGGGTGGTTGTCGCCCGCTCGGTGGTAGGAGCAGCATGAGCGAGCCCGAGGTTCTGATCGACAAGCGCGACGGGCTCGGCCTGATCACGCTGAACCGCCCCAAGGCCATCAATGCGCTGAATCATCCGATGGCGCTGGTCATTCTGGACGCGCTGCGGGAATGGGCGGACGACGACGAGGTGCGCACCGTGGTGCTCACCGGTGCGGGGGAGCGCGGGCTGTGCGCGGGCGGGGATATCGTCGCCATCCACACCGACGCCCAGAACGCGGTGGCCGCAGGGGATTCGGCGTACGCCGCCGCGGACTCGGCGAGCGGGCGGTTCTGGCGCGACGAGTACATTCTCAACGCGCTCATCGGCCGCTACCCCAAGCCCTATGTCGCCATCATGGACGGCATCGTGATGGGCGGCGGCGTCGGGCTGTCCGGGCACGCCTCGCATCGCATCGTGACCGAGCGCTCCAAGGTCGGGATGCCGGAGACGGGCATCGGCTTCATCCCGGACGTGGGCGGCACCTATCTGCTGGCGCACGCGCCCGGCGAGATCGGCACCCATATCGCGCTGACCACCGCGCGCATGAGCGCCGGTGACGCCATCGCGGCCGGATTCGCCGACCACTTCGTGCCGTCCGAGCATCTGCCGGCGCTGCTGGAGGCGCTGCACTCCACCGACGCCGACACCGCCATCGCCAAATTCGCCCAGCCCGCGCCGGTTTCGGAGTTCGCGGCCCAGCGGGACTGGATCGACTACTGCTACGCCGCGGACACGGTCGAGGAGATCGTGCACCGGCTGCAGTCGGACGGGCGAGGGGAATCGGCCAAGGCCGCGGCGGATGTGCTGTCGAAATCGCCGGTGGCGCTGAAGGTCACGCTGCGCTCGCTGCGCGGCGCCCGCACCGCGGCGAGCCTCGAAGAGGTGCTGAATCGGGAATACCGGGTCTCGGCCGCCTCGCTCAATACCCATGACCTGGTGGAAGGCATTCGCGCCCAGGTCATCGACAAGGACCGCAACCCGCAATGGCAGCCCGCCACCCTGGCGGATGTCACCGCCGCCGATGTCGACGCCTACTTCGGCGAGCTCGGCGACCGCGAATTGGGTTTGGCCGCACCTAAGGACGAGCTGTGAGCATTCAGAATGTGAGCAAGAAGATCGGATTCCTCGGTCTCGGCCACATGGGCGGTCCGATGGCCGCCAATTTGGTCAAAGCCGGATACGACGTCCTCGCCTTCGATCCCGTTCCGGCGGCACAGGATCAGGCCCGCCGGGACGGCGCGACCGTCGTCGAGACCGCCGCCGAAGCCGTGGCGGCCTCCGACATCGTCATCACCATGCTGCCCAACGGCCGCATCGTGCTCGACGTCTACGGCGAGATCCTGCCCGCCGCCAAGCCGGGCACGCTGTTCGTCGACTGCTCCACCATCGATGTCGCCGACGCCCAGGCCGCCGCGGAACTCGCTGCGGCAGCGGGACATCGAGCCCTCGACGCGCCCGTCTCCGGTGGTGTCGCCGGCGCCGCGGCGGGCACCCTCACCTTCATGGTGGGCGGCGCGGACGCCGATTTCGCCGATGCGCTGCCGCTGCTGGAGATCATGGGCGGCAAGGTCGTGCACTGCGGCGGCGCGGGCGTGGGGCAGGCCGCCAAGATCTGCAACAACATGCTGCTGGGGATCTCCATGATCGGCCTGTCCGAGGCCATCGTGCTGGGCGAGAAGCTGGGGCTGACCCACGACAAGTTCTTCGATGTGGTCTCCACCGCCTCGGGCCAGTCCTGGGCGCTCACCTCGTACTGTCCGGTCCCGGGTCCGGTGCCGACCAGCCCGGCCAACAACGATTACAAGCCCGGTTTCGCCACCGCGCTCATGACCAAGGACCTCGGCCTCGCCGCCAATGCCTTGCAGGCCAATGGGGTCGACGGCCAGATCGGTCAGCTCGCGGCAGCCATCTACAGCCGGTTCAACCAGGACGAAGCGGGCAAGGACTTCTCGGCTATCGTCACCGATATCCGCAAGCGATCGGGAGAGGAACAAGGATGACTGCATCGCGGAGCGATTCCGTGGGGGGTGGCGGCCGGGCGACGGGCGGGCCCGACTTCGAGACCATTCTGCTGGAGCGCAAGGGGCGCGTCGCCCTCATCACGCTCAATCGGCCGAAGGCCCTGAACGCCCTGAACTCGCAGGTCCTGGCCGACATCTCGGCCGCCCTCGACGAGCTCGAGGCCGACAACGAGATCACCGCGGTCGTGCTGACCGGCTCCGAGCGCGCCTTCGCGGCCGGCGCCGACATCAAGGAAATGCAGTCCAAGTCCTATATGGACATGTTCCTCGCCGACCACTTCGCCGGGTGGGACCGACTGGTCGCCTTCCGCAAGCCCATCATCGCCGCGGTGGCGGGCTACGCCCTGGGCGGCGGCTGCGAACTGGCCATGATGTGCGACATCCTCATTGCCGCCGACACCGCCAAGTTCGGCCAGCCCGAGATCAAGCTCGGCGTCATTCCCGGCATGGGCGGCTCGCAGCGCCTCACCCGCGCCGTCGGCAAGGCCAAGGCCATGGATCTCATCCTCACCGGCCGCAATATGGATGCCGAGGAGGCCGAACGCGCCGGCCTGGTGTCCCGCATCGTCCCCGCCGACCAGCTCGTGGCGACCGCTCTCGAGGTGGCCGAGACCATCGCCTCCATGTCGCTGCCGTCGGTCATGATCGCCAAGGAAGCCGTCGATCGCTCCTTCGAGACCACCCTCACCGAGGGCCTGCGCTTCGAACGCCGCGTCTTCCACTCGCTGTTCGCCACCGACGATCAGAAGGAAGGCATGACCGCCTTCGTCGAGAAGCGCCCGGCGAACTTCACCAACAAGTAGTTCCGCACCGCCCGCCCGACGTCCCGCCGACCGCAAAGGTCGGCGGGACGTCGCGTATGCGGATTACCAAGGAAGCGGCCCGTCTTCGCTGAAGAACCCACCGGTCGGCCCGTCGTCGCCGACGGTGGCCAGCCGAACCAGCACTGCCGCCCCCTGCGCCACCGTCAGAAATCCGGTGTGGTTGTTGCTGTCCGTGTCGACATAGCCCGGAGCGACGGCATTGACGAGAATCCCGTCCTTCCGCAATTCATTGGCGTACTGCACCGTCAGCGCCGACAGCGCGGTCTTGGACGGCGAGTACGCCGCCGACGGCAAGAGCCCCGCGAACGGCCCGTCCGGATCCCCGATGAGGGTCAGCGACGCGGCATGCGAGCTGACATTGACAATCCGCGCACCCGCCGATCGCCGCAGCAACGGCAGCATCGCATTGGTCACCGCGATCACCCCGAAGACGTTGGTCTCGAAGACTTCTCGCACCATATCCAGCTTCACGGTGCTGGGCACCTGATCGACGGCATCCTCCGGCGACACCTGACCCGACCCGGTGATGCTGGCATTGTTGATCAGCACATCGAGCCGCCCGAACCGCTGCTCGATCCACTCCGCGGCCTGCTGGACAGTGCTCGCCCGGGTGACATCCAATTCGACCGCGTGCGCATCACCCCCGGCCGCCCGCACCGCCGCCGCGGCCGCCGCGCCCCGCCCGGTATCCCGCGCCCCGATCAGCACCGTCATCCCGAGCGCGGCCAGCTGCTCCGCGGCTCCCCGCCCGATTCCCTTGTTGGCTCCCGTCACCAGCGCGATCTTCCGATCCGCGAACTGCTCTGCGACATCCATGATTTCGTCCTCACTCGTGCTGTACCCGAACGCCCACAAGATGCCGCCGCCCCCATCCCTGTGACAGCCCGTCCGTGTGAGCTGCCTCATAGACCGTCACAGCAATCGGCCCAGCGGTGTCACGAGGTCGAACGCTTGCACCAAAGGAGACAGACCATGAACCTCGCACTGTGGATCGCCGCCGGACTGCTGGCCGTAGTCGCCCTCGGCGGCGGCATCACCAAAACCTTCCTGCCCAAGTCGAAGCTGGCCGCACAGCACGGCGGCGAATGGACCGAGAACTTCACCCCCGCCGTCATCAAATCCCTTGGCGTCCTGGAACTCCTGGCAGCCCTGGGCCTGATCCTCCCCGCGGTGCTGGACATCGTTCCCGTCCTGGTCCCGATCACCGCCACCTGCTGGATCCTGCTCATGATCGGCGCGATGATCGCCCACGGCCGCCTCGGCCAACCGAAACTCGTCGCCGTGAACGCCGTCTACCTGGCCCTCGCGGCATTCATCGCCTGGGGCCGCTTCGTCATCGAACCCTTCGCTGGCTGACGAAAGACGGGCTGTCAGAGGCGAATCGGCCCTTGAACAGGGTCAGCCGGGCTTGGGCGGTCCCACTACCTCGACGGTGTGCGGCTTTTCGGCTTGGTCGCCGCCGCGGTCGAGGGTGAGGGCGCCGGCGATGGTGCCGCCGAGGGTGGCGGTGACGGCGATGGCGGCGACCAGTTTGCGGCGGGAGACCGGCTCGAGTTGGGTGTGGATGGTGGGGGGCGGGGTGAAACGGACGCTTCGGACTCGGCGGGCGGAGGGGCGTTCGGCGGCCAGGAGGACCGAGCCGCGGGTGGAGACGAAGTCGGGTTCCGGGTCGTAGATGAGGGGGAGGTCCAGTTGCTGGTCGAGTTCGTCCCGGATGGATTTATTGCGGGTGCAGCCGCCGAGCAGGGCCATGGCGTCGGGGTGGACGCCGGTTTCGGCGACCATTTGGCGGACGAAGGACGCGGAGTGGTGGATGCCGGCGGAGACCAGGTCGGCGAAGTCGCTGCGGGTGATCACGGCGCGGCGGCCGGAGATGGGGTCGCAGACGGTGAGGACTCTGTCGGTGGCCAGGGCCTCCTTGTGGCTGCGGCTGGTGGCCAGGTCCACGGTGACGCCATTGCGGACCAGCAGCCAGCGCAGCAGGGCGTCGTGACCGTCGCCGCTGAGGACGGTGCTGCGCTTGGTGGCCAGGATGGCGTCGGTCCGGCAGTCGATCTGGGTCAGGGTCAGGCCCGAGGAGCCCAGGTCGTAGAGCAGGATCGAGCCCTCCGACGGTAGGCGGCCGGTGAAGCGGAGATATCTGAGCTGGGCGACCGGCTCGTCGATGAGGGTGAGGCGGTTGCGGCCGGCGGTGACGCGAATGGCATCGGCCTGGGAGGAACATCTGCAGGTCACAGCGATACCGGTAATGAATTCATCGCGCCGGGCCGCGGACTGCCGCATTAATCGGATGGCCTCGAAGACCGCTTCGTCGATGCCGCCGCCCACCCGGCGCGGCACCTTGCAGCGGTCTATGGGCGGCAGATGCGGCTGGTCGGAATGGGTGAGCATGGCGCGCGCACCCGCCGCGCCAGCTGACACCCCGAGGACCAGCACCATGGCCTCAATGGTGAACCTTTTGCGGGCCGAAGCCAAGACTATGACGCAGGAAATTGGCTGCTGGGATGCTGGACGGTTACTGTCCGGCCCATCTGGTGGGCGCGCCACCACTGTCGAAGTCACCGGCCGTTTGCCGGAACTCCGCCAGCAATTCCAGCAACAATTGCAAACGTTGCGGCGGCAGCCCGGCGTTCGCGAAAACCTGCCGGTTCAGCTGAGTGGTGGCCTTGGCCACCAAATCCCTTCCGGCATCGGTGATTTCGATCAACGTCGCACGCCGGTCACTGGGATGCGGGACGCGCTTCACAAGCTTCGCAGCCTCGAGCCGGTCCACGGTATTGGTGACACTGGTCGGATGCACCTGCAATCGCGCACTGGCCACCGCCATCGGCAGGGCTCCCGTTTTGCTGAAACCCAGCAACATGAGTAGCTCGTACCGCGAGAAGGTCAGTCCGGACGGCTTCAACGCCTCGTCCACCCGCGCCATCACGATCTGCTGCGCCCGCACCAGCGAGGTCACCGCAGCCATCCCGTCGGCCACCTCGCCCCACCCGTGCTCGGTCCACTGGCGATGCGCCTCCTCGATCGGATCGAGTGGCAGGGGACGTGGCCGAGACATGCACCGATCATCGCATGCGGTTCGCGACCGTTCCGGCAGCCACATAGAAATCACGGTGATTCGAACCCTCGCGACGCCCGCCGCCGCACGGCACTATTGCTGACGATGCGAGTGTGTCCGAGTGGTTCAGGAAACGGTCTGCAAAGCCGTTCACGCGGGTTCAATTCCCGCCGCTCGCTCTGAGATGAATTGTGGCCCCTGTGGATTCCATAGGGGCCACATTTCTGTTCAGGCCGGTTTGATAGAGCGACTGCAACTCGGTCGCATTGCCGCCATTGAGGATGAACCCCGGTCCCGCGATATTGGACCAGCCGGATTCGGTGGTGACCGGGTGGTGGCTGAAAACCAGTGTGGGACGGTCGGGATCATCGTGCAGCAGATCGCGCAACCGGTCGAGCCAGGGCCGCTCGAGGACGCCGCCGGAGCCGTCGAGCTCGCTGGTGTGGAGGGCGAGCAGGCACAGCCCGCCGAGCTCGTGGACGGCCAATTGCTGGCGGGCGGTGAAGGATTCGCCCCAGCGGTCGAAATGGTCGAGCACCGGCTCACAGGGGGCGTACTCGTCGCCGGTGTGCGGCCGGTCGTGATTTCCCCGGCAGGCGAGCCGATCCCGCCCCGCCGCGCCCAGGACGCCGAGCATCCGCCGCCGGCTGGGCCCGCAGCAGCTCATGCCCGCACCTCCGGCATTGCCGGGCGGACTACTTCCCGTCCGCCGAGCAGACCTTCCATGCGCCCTCTTCCTTGCGGAGATGTTCGGTCGCGGTGGTGTTCTTGTCCGCGGATCCGGGCAGCGCCAGCCCGCCGGTCATGGTCGCGGTCGCGCGATCGCCGGTGATCACGATGTCCTGTACGGCGACAACGCGAATGGAGAGTTTGCCCATCTCCGCCGCGCTCTTCTGAGTAGCGGGCAGCGCGTCCCATTCCGCGCGGTCCGTTGCGCAGGCCTTGGTCACCGCGACGCCCGGCCCCTGCTCCGAGAGCAGCCCGTAGAACTCGCGCACGGCCGCCTCGATGCGCTGACTGTCGCCGGGCGCTTCCTTGCCCGCGGTCGCTGTTCCACACCCTGTCAGGGGCACTGCCAGCAGGATCAGGCTTGCTGCCAGTCGAGTGCGAAAGATCATCGAGTTCCTTGTCTTCGGGGCCGCCACCGACGTCCGCAGACTACGGCACGCAGATATATTGGCGCGGGGGTGGATTCGCCCCGGCTCGACCCGAAGGAGACCCGGTGCGTCGCACACTGTTCGTATCGTCCGTTGCCGCCGCCGCGCTCGCCTGCGCCCCACTCGCCGCCGCGCAGCCGCCGGCCGCGGATCCCGGGGTGCGGGTGCAGACGGTGTGGGGGCCCGAGCAGTTCGCCATCGCGGGCGTGACGGCCGAGGTGACGCCGTGCGCCGGCGGTCCGGCCGCGAGCGTCGTCACCGGGAACGACGGGCTCGCCACGGCGGCCGTCGGGCCCGGCTGCTACCGCGTCCAGGTGAGCACACCGACCGGCTGCGGCCTCGACGGCGACGCGATTCAGCAGGTCACCGCCGTGCCGGGAATCACCCCGACCGCGACCTTCCGCTTCCGCTGCGCCTAGTCGCGTATTTACAAGACCGCGCCCCGCGCCGGGGATAGCCTGGCGATATGGCGGACAAGGGAACTCCCGACCCGGCGATCGACCTCATCGAACGCGCGATCTCGCAGATGACCGATGTCATCGCGGCGATCCGCCCGGAACAGGCGGAGTTGCCGACCCCGTGCGCGGCCTGGTCGGTGCGCCGGCTGGTCGACCATCTGCTGGGCCAGATCCTGCCCAATTTCGTGATCTCCGCGCAGGGCGGCACGCCGGATTGGCAGTCCTCCGATGAGAAGTTCGGCGATGTGGGCTGGGGCGATCAGTTCAATACCCGCTCCGCGCCGCTGATCGAGGCCTGGCGCATGGCCGATCTCGACAGCCGGGTGCCCACGCCCGGCGGCGGGGAGGGCCCGCTGCGCGCTCGCGCCGATCAGCAGATCACCGAATTCGCCATGCACGCATGGGATCTCGCGCGGGCGACGGATCAGCAGCTGGAACTGGACCCGGAGTTGGCGGAGTACGGGCTGGCCTGGTCGAAGAAGATGCTGCGGCCGGAATTCCGCGGTGAGGGAAAGGCTTTCGGCCTCGAAGTGCCGGTGACCGGCGATGCGCCCGCCTACGATCGGCTGGCCGCCTGGTTCGGGCGCGATCCGCAGTGGAAGCCCTGACTCACCGGCCGAATCGGGTATCGACCCAAGCCAGGGCGTCGGCATAGGACGCCTCCAGCACGGCCCGGTGATCCACGCCCGGATAATTGCGGTACTGCACCGGGCGGCCGGACAGCCGCTGTTGCGCCACCATGGCATCGGTCGCCAGGGCCGGGACGACGGCATCGGCGCGGCCCTGCATCACCAGCACGGGTGAGGTGAAAGCCAATGCGCTGGGATCGTTTTCGTGTAGTACCCACGCCAGCGGACCGATATCGCCGTTGCGGGCGAAGATCTCATCGGCGGCCACTCCGCCCCATTCGTCGGGCCGCCGCAGCTTTCCGATGCAACCGGTGTCGGCGAGTTCCACCATGGAATCGGTTCGCGCCGTGAGGAATCGGGCCGGATCGATATCCGCGACGGTCTGGGCGCCGCGAATGATCAACGGCAGGAAGGCCATCGAACTCCTGGCGACGGGACCGAGCGCGGACGACACGCCGACCGTCGACGCCGCCTGCACCGCCTGCAAACCCAGCCCCTGATGCGACGCCGGGGCGAGCGCCACCGCACCCAGCAGCTGAAGCTCCGGCGCCCACTGCTGCGCCTGCGCCGCGGTGAACAGCGCCGCCTGCCCGCCCTGTGAATGCCCGACGGCCACCCAGCGCGTGCCGATCTCCGGCTCGATTTCCCGTGCGGCCCGGGCCATATCGGTGACCGCCCGCTGCTCGGCCGTGCCGATGAGATAGCCGTGCGGTCCGGGCGTCCCCAAGCCCTGATAGTCCGTCTGCGCCACCGCGTACCCGGCCGCGACCCACCGCTCCTGCACGCGCCGCACCTGCGCGGTGTAGTCGTGCGCCGGGAAGGCCGCCGAGGTGTCGCGCGACGGCGCGCAGATATCGGCCACCCCGGTGGTCCCGTGCGCCCACGAGATGAGCGGCCATCCGCCCGGCGGCGGCGTGCCCTCCGGCACCGCGATGGTTCCGGATACGGCGACCGTCCGCCCCTGCATATCCACGGATCGGTACAGCGCCAGATAGTTTCGCGCCCCCGCCAGCGCGGGCTCCTCGGTCAGCGGCCGGAACTGGATCACCGAACCGTGTTCCCCGGCCATCTGATCCACCGGCGCCGAGTAGAAGGAGAGCGGATCCGCGCCTGCCGGTGCGGCATTCGCGGGCGCGCCCGCGATCCCGGCGCCGGCGACCGCCGCGGCCACCGTGGCGGCGAGCCGCCGAGACCGTCGCGCCGGGGACTCCGCGCGCATCGGGACCTCTGCTCGCACCGCCTCGATGTCCGACATGCCCAAAACATACCGGTCCGTTGCCATGGCCAGCGGCAACGCAATACCGGCGGCCCGGATTGGTGCCACCACTGTCCGGTGCCGATCCCCGGCAGGGCCACATTGCGCGGAAACTCGCCTGACCTGGGGATGTCACACCTCGGCAGGCTGCGTCGTCACCTTCACGAACCCAACGAAATACACCGCCACAGAGAAAGAGCAGAACCATGACCCGTTTCGCCCTGTACGAGAACGAAGTTGCCGCCAAGTTCGTCAAGCGCTTCGTCACCGCCACCCGCGTCATCGACGACTCCACCCTGTCGAAGACCACCCAGGAACTGATCAAGATCCGCGCCTCGCAGATCAACAGCTGCGGCATGTGCCTGGACATGCACACCAAGGACGCCGTGCACGCCGGCGAGACCCCGGTGCGCCTGGCCATGATCGCGGCCTGGCAGGAATCCACCGTCTTCACCGACGCCGAGCGCGCCGCCCTCGCCCTCACCGACGAGGCCACCCGCATGGCCGACAAGAACGGCGCCATCAGCGAGGACACCTGGGCGCAGGTCCGCAAGCACTACGACGACGACCAGATCGGCGCCATGATCTCGCTGATCGCCACCATCAACGCCTGGAACCGCCTCAATGTCATCTCCGGCATGACCGGCGGCGACTACCAGCCCGGCCAGTGGTGACAGCCTGAACGCACCGCCAATGCCGTGTCACGCCCACGCGTGATACGGCATTCCACTGTCTCCGGCCTTGCCGAAGATTAACTGTGAGCGACATCACGTCGCCGGTTACGTGACTATGCGGCCGGTACGTTGGAAGGCGTTTGCTATTTGTTCTGAAGCGCGCCGGGCGTCGCATCACCGAGCTGGAAGGGTGACCAGTGGACGCAAAGTTCGCGCCGCCGCTTCCGGTGCATGCGGCCTGGTCATCGGGATTCGGGCGGTACGCGGGGGCGATCGAGTCGGCGGCCGGATTCCTGGGAGCGGTGGTCGCCGGGCTTTTGCTCATGGCGCCGCTCGACTTCGAATGGACCACCGCCGGGCCGCCGGTTCAGCTGGATCTGCTGATCCTGAATATGCCGCGGGCCGCCGCGGCCGGTGCGGTGCTCGCCATGGTGACCGCGGCCCTGGCCGTCGTGCTGGGCAGGCGGTCAGCGTGGATCGCCGCTTTCGGCAGTGCGGCCGTCCTGCTCGGCGATCACCTGTGGGATCGCGATGTGGTGACCACCGGGACCTTGTCCACGGTCAACTATGTCGACTCGATCTGCGGCGGCATCCTGCTCGGTGCGCTCGCGGTGGCGGTATCGGCGCGCCCGGCCGCGTACACGGCCTTCCTCTTCGGCATGCTGTCGAGCATCCTGATCGGTGATCTCACCGCGCTTCCGCCGGACGAGGGCGTGTCCTCGCTCATCGAATGGCCGTCCAGCGGAACGCCGCCGCTGGGGCTGCTGGTGCTGGCGGTGGCGGTGCTGGCCGCCGGGATCGCCCTGCAACGGCAGGAGCCCGCGCCCGACGACGCCGGCGCCGATCTGCCCATCGGCCCGATCGTGGCCGCCCTCATGCTGGTGATCTCGACCGCGGTCGCCACCCAATGGTTCGTCCGGCATGCCGACAATGTCGTGAATCTCGCTGTGGCGGTGACCGTCACGCTCGTCGGTGCGCTCATCGCGGTGCTGCTGCTCCCGGGCCGCGACGGCGTACTGGTCCTGTTGTCGGTCGCCATAGCGAATGCCGGCAGCGCGATCATCGCCGTCCCGCGCCCGGACTGGACCGCACCGCTCCCACTCGCGGGCGTGGCCGCCGGCCTCTACTTCGGCCGCCGCCGGCCCTCGATTCCCGTCGCCCTGACCGGTGCCGCCGCGCTCTCCCTCTTCGCCGCGTGCACCGCGAATCAGGCGCCTGTCGGCACGGCCGTGCCGGTCATCGGCATCACCGGTCTGTCGCTGCTGCTCGGCTACGCCTTCGGCGCCGCGGTCCCGAAGAACGCCACCGGTACGGTGCTGGCTCTCGCGGTGCTCGTGGTGCCGTGCGTCGTGGTTGCCCTGCGCGGCAACAGCTTCGGCCGAGTCGCGTATTCCCCACGCTGGTACCGGGATCCGGCCGCCGCCCTCTCCGCCGCCCCCGGCTGGACCGCCCTGCTGATCACCGCCGCCTGCGCCGCCGGAATCCTCCTCCTGCACCGCATCCGATCCCCCCGCCCCGCTGACAACTAACGCCCCGAAGGTCTTTCGCGATCCGGGCCTCGTACTGTGCCCTCTGGGTACAGGTTTGGCTACAGTGCCCGACCACGAGAAAGGCCCTGACCGGCTGGTGCGCTGGTCAGGGCCTTGCTTTTCGGTGCCCTCGGCAGGATTCGAACCTGCGGCCTTCTGCTCCGGAGGCAGACGCTCTATCCCCTGAGCTACGAGGGCGGGGGTGGACCCCCTCGGACTTCTCGACTTTCCGAGTGGGCTGGGAAAGCGTATCGCATTGGGTGCGTTGCGCCAAAAATTGGGGTGGACCGGGTGTTTTGGGGCACCCGGTGCACCGGGTCAGTTCTGCGGGAGGGGAGTGCTGCCGCGTTCGGCGAGCATGCGGGTCATGAGCTGGGATTCGCCGGACTGGGTTTGGACCATGCTGGCGGCGAGGGTGCGGATGGCGTCGGTGTCGGCGCGCTGGGCGGCGTATTCGATCATCGGCATGCCGCCCTGGTGGTGGCGCAGCATGAGCTGGAGGAACAGGACGTCCTGGGCGGCGCCGGTGGCCTGGCGCAGGGCGGTGAGTTCCTGATCGGTGGCCATGCCGGGCATGGTGGCGACCGGGCCGGAGTGCTCCGAGCTGCCGCCGTGATGGGAGGACGAGTCGGTCATCCAGCCCATGTAGCCATTGGCGCCGAGCATGGGCTCGTTCCACAGTTGCAGCCAGCCCTGCATGCGGCCGGCCTGATTCTGCTGCGTGGTGAGGATGTCGTAGGCCAAGCGCTGCACCGCCGGATCGCTGGTGCCCGCCAGCGCGATGGCCGACATTTCGACGGCCTGGGTGTGATGCACCGACATGTCCTGAGCGAAGCCGATATCCACCGCGCCCGGCGCGGTCGTGCCCTCCTCGAGCGGATTGCCGACCAGCACGCCGGCGAGGAAGGCGAGCAGGACCACGCCGATCACGCCGAGCACCAGCAGCGCGGGCCGCTGACTGCGGCGCGGCTGCTGATCCGGCTCGGCGGTGGGCTCGGGCTCGCTGCTGAAGTCCTGCACGTCGGAGACCAAGGGTGGCATCACTGTCCCGGAGCCGGCTGCTGGGCCGGCTGCTCGGCGCCTTCGGTCGGCACCGGGATCTGCGGGACGCCGCCGGGCATCTCGGTCAGGCCGCCGAGGCCGCCCAGGCCGGGAATGGTGCCGGGCGAGATGCCGCCGCCCAGCTCGGACTGATCCTGCGAGGCGCCCTTGCCGTTCATCGGCACCGCGTCCGGGCCCGGCGCGCTCGGATCGAAGGCCGGCGGGTTGGCGGTGTCGAAGGTCGGATTCGCGCAGCTGGCACCGACTTCCGGGTAGGTGTTGCTGTTCAGTCGCAGATCCTTGATGAACTGATCCACCCGCGAATCGGTGGCCGAGTCCAGCTTCAGCTGATGACCCCACGCCTGCAGCGAGATCGGCTTGTCCAGGCCCGGGTACGGCGACATCAGCGTGTACGGCTGACCGTCCACCTTCTTCTTCAGGGTGTCGATGCTCGCGGCATCCACCTTGTCCGGGTTGTAGGTGATCCACACCGCACCGTGCTCCAGCGAATGCACGGCGTTCTCGCTGCGAATCGCCTTGTCGTACACGACGCCCGTGCACGCCGCCCACGAGGAGTCGTGCGGGCCGCCGAACGCCGGGACCTGGTCGTAGGCCACCCGCTGCGTCGCGGCCACGTGCAGACCCGCCTCGTAGTCCTTCTTCACGATGCCGTCGATATACGCCGACGGGTTCTTCAGTTCCTGCTTCTCGTGGTACTTCGGCACGAGATACCAGGCGATGCCGCCGATGAGCCCGACGATGACCACGACCGCGCCGATGGTCAGCCAGGGAATATTGCGTTTCGTGGGCAACTTGCCGCCACTACCCTTGCGAGTGGAGGGGGCGGACTTGCCCGCGGCCTTGATGGCCTTGGCCGACTTGGCACTGGTCCTGCTCGGCATAGCTTGTTGTGCTCTCTTCGACGTGTCGGACAATCAAACGGTGCGGCGCACAGTTTGCTGGGCGCCTGCCCGGTAGGTGCCCGCGCGCGGCGTTCACCTGCTCAGACCATAGGATAGTGACTCGTGACTCCAGCTGACCTTGCAGATCTCCTTCGCGCAACCGCGGCGAAGGTACTTGTCGAACGCGGATCCGACCCTGCGGTCCTGCCCGACGAGGTCAAGGTGGAGCGTCCCCGCAACCCCGAGCATGGCGACTATGCCACGAATTTGGCCATGCAGGTAGGGAAGAAAGCGGGAATGAACCCGCGCGATTTCGCGAACCTGCTGGCCGAGGCGCTGTCGGCGACCGAGGACATCGAGGTCGCCGAGGTCGCCGGTCCCGGCTTCCTGAACATCCGGCTGGCCAAGGCCGCCCAGGGCGCCATCATCGAGAAGATCCTCGCGGCGGGGGCGGACTACGGCACCGGCGCGGCCCTGCACGGCACGAAGATCAATCTGGAATTCGTGTCCGCCAACCCCACTGGACCCATTCACCTGGGCGGCACCCGCTGGGCCGCGGTCGGTGACGCGCTCGGCCGGATCCTGAGCGCGCAGGGCGCGGACGTCACCCGCGAGTACTACTTCAACGACCATGGCGCGCAGATCGACCGCTTCGCGAACTCGCTGGTCGCCGCCGCCACCGGACAGCCGACCCCCGAGGACGGCTACGCGGGCGCGTACATCAACGAGATCGCCGACACCATCGTCCAGGCGAACCCGGATGCGGTGAGCCTGCCCGCGGACGAGCGGCACGAGCTGTTCCGGCGCGAGGGCGTCGAGCTGATGTTCGCGCAGATCAAGCAGACCCTGCACGAGTTCGGCGTCGACTTCGACGTGTACTTCAACGAGAGCTCGCTGTTCGAATCCGGCTCGGTCGACAAGGCCGTCGAGGAGCTCAAGGCGACCGGCAACCTGTACGAGAAGGACGGCGCCTGGTGGATCGCCAGCACCGAGTACGGCGATGACAAGGACCGGGTCGTCATCAAGAGCGACGGCAAGTCCGCCTACGTCGCCGGTGACATCGCCTACTTCGAGAACAAGCGGGCGCGCGGATTCGACCTGTGCATCTACATGCTCGGTGCGGATCACCACGGCTACATCGGCCGCCTGAAGGCCGCGGCCGCCGCGACCGGCGACAACCCGGACACCGTCGAGGTGCTCATCGGCCAGATGGTGAATCTGGTCAAAGACGGTGCGGCCGTGCGGATGTCCAAGCGCGCGGGCACCGTGGTCACCCTCGACGACCTGGTCGAGGCCATCGGCGTGGACGCCTCGCGGTACTCGCTGGTGCGCAGTTCGGTCAACACCAGCATCGATATCGATCTGGGGCTGTGGACCAAGCAGGACAACGAGAATCCGCTCTATTACGTGCAATACGCGTACGCGCGCACTTGCAGCATCATGCGGAACGCCGCTGATCTCGGATTCGATGCGGTGACCCCGGATCCGGGCCTCATGAGCTCCGATCGGGAAGGTGCGGTCATCCGGACCCTCGGTGAGTACCCGCGGGTGGTGGCTACTGCCGCCGAAATGCGGGAGCCGCACCGAGTGGTCCGCTACCTGGAAGAACTGGCCGGCGTTTACCACCCCTTCCAGTCCGATAAGGACATGCGGGTGCTCCCGCTCGGCGACGAGCCCATTACGCCGCTGAATTCCGCTCGCCTCGGGCTGGTCAAAGCCACCCATCAGGTTCTCGCCAACGGCCTTGCTTTGCTAGGCGTTTCTGCTCCGGAGCGTATGTAAATGAGTGCCCACCCCGCCGGACCCCGCCACGCGGACATCCCGCACGCCCCGAATCTGCCGGAGCGCCCGAGCGATCCGAAGCAGATGATCGAGCTGCCCGCCAATGTCTGGCCGCGCAATGCCACCCGCGACGCCGACGGCGTGGTGCGCCTGGCCGGTGTGCCGGTGCACGAGCTGGCCGCCGAATTCGGCACCCCGCTGTTCGTGGTGGACGAGGACGACTTCCGTTCCCGCTGCCGCGATATGGTCACCGCCTTCGGTGACGGTGCGCGAGTCCACTACGCCTCCAAGGCATTCCTGTGCGGCGAGATCACGCGGTGGATCCGCGACGAGGGCCTGCACCTGGACGTCTGCTCCGGCGGCGAACTCGCGGTGGCGTTCAATGCGGGTTTCCCGGCCGAGCGAATCGCCCTGCACGGCAACAACAAATCGGTACCCGAGCTGGAGACCGCGGTCGCGGCCGGCGTCGGCGACATCGTGCTCGACTCGCTCATCGAGATCGAGCGCCTGGAGGCCGTCGCCAAGCGCGCCGGCAAGATCCAGGACGTCCTGGTCCGCGTCACCGTCGGTGTGGAAGCCCATACCCACGAATACATTTCGACCGCGCACGAGGATCAGAAGTTCGGCTTCTCCATTGCCAGCGGCGATGCCATGCAGGCCATCGCCCGCGTCTTCGAATCCGACAACCTGCGCCTGGTCGGCCTGCACTCGCACATCGGCTCGCAGATCTTCGAGATCGACGGCTTCGAGATCTCCACCCGCCGCATGCTGAGCCTGCTGCGCGAGGCCGCCGACAAGTTCGGCATGGAGCGCGCCGCCCAGATCAATGTGCTGGATCTCGGTGGCGGCCTGGGTATTTCGTACCTGCCGCACGACGATCCGCCGGCCCTCGGCGATTTCGCCGCCAACCTGCGCCGCATCGTGGCCGAGGAGGCCGAGCGCGCGGGCCTGCCCATGCCGACCATCGCCGTCGAGCCCGGCCGCGCCATCGCCGGACCGGGCACCGTAACGCTCTACGAGGTCGGCACTATCAAGGACGTGGTGCTCGACGGCGGCAACCGCCGCCGGTACGTGAGCATCGACGGCGGGATGAGCGACAATATTCGTCCCGCCCTCTACCAGGCGGAGTACGACTGCCGCCTGGTGTCCCGGACCAGCGACGCCAATCCGGTCGTGGCTCGGGTCGTCGGAAAGCATTGCGAGAGTGGGGATATCGTCATCCGCGATACCTGGCTCCCGGCCGATGTGGGCCCGGGCGACCTGGTGGCGGTGGCCGCGACCGGCGCGTACTGCTACTCGATGTCGAGCCGCTACAACATGCTCACCCGGCCCGCCGTGGTCGCGGTACGAGACGGCAAGGCGCGCTTGATTCTTCGCCGCGAAACGGTGGAGGACCTACTCAGCTTGGAGGTGAATGCATGACCGAGGCAGCCAACGCCAAGAACGGCGTGTGGGGATCGGATCATCCGATCGGAATCGCCGTTCTCGGCATGGGCACGGTCGGCACCGAGGTGGTCCGCATCATTCGCGAGCACGCCGAGGACCTGTGCAATCGCGTCGGCGCGCCCGTCGTGCTGCGCGGCGTCGCCGTCCGCGACCTGAACAAGGATCGCGGCCTGCCGGCCGAGCTGCTCACCACCGATGCCGAAGCGCTCATCGCCCGCGACGACGTGGATATCGTCGTCGAGGTCATGGGCGGCATCGACCCGGCCCGCGCCCTGATCAAGTCCGCGCTGTCCGCCGGCAAGTCCGTGGTCAGCGCGAACAAGGCGCTGCTGGCCGATCACACCGGTGAACTGGCCGCCGCGGCCGAATCCAACCGCGCCGACCTCTATTTCGAGGCCGCCGTCGCGGGAGCCATCCCGGTGCTGCGCCCGCTCATCCAGTCGCTGTCCGGCGACCGGGTCAACCGCGTGGTCGGCATTGTCAACGGCACCACCAACTTCATCCTCTCCGCCATGGCCGAGACCGGCGCCGACTACGGCGACGTGCTGGCCGAGGCCACCCGCCTGGGCTACGCCGAGGCCGATCCGACCGCCGACGTCGAGGGCTTCGACGCCGCCGCCAAGGCCGCCATCCTGGCCTCGGTCGCCTTCCACACCCGCGTCACCTCGGGCGATGTCTACCGCGAGGGCATCTCCAAGATCACCGCCGAGGATCTGGAGACCGCCGCCGCCGTGGGCTGCACCGTGAAGCTGCTGGCCATGGCCGAGCGCGTCACCGACGAGGGCGGCAAGGAGTCCATCTCGGTGCGCGTGTACCCGGCGCTCATCCCGCGCAAGCACCCCCTGGCCGCGGTGTCCGGCGCGTTCAATGCCGTGGTCGTGGAGGCCGAGAACGCCGGCCGCCTGATGTTCTACGGCCAGGGCGCCGGCGGCGCGCCGACCGCGTCGGCCGTGATGGGCGATCTGGTCATGGCGGCGCGCAACAAGTTCTACGGTGGTCGCGCCCCGGGCGAATCGGTTTATGCTGAGCTGCCGATCGCGTCGATCGGCGACACCCCGACCCGCTACCACGTGAACATGCAGGTCGCCGACCGCACCGGTGTGCTGGAAGCGGTGGCCGGCGAATTCGCCAAGCACGGTGTCAGCATCTCGACGGTCCGCCAGGAAGGCGCCGACGAAGGCGCGCGCCTGGTCGTGGTGACCCACCACGCGCAGGAATCGGCCCTGGCCGATACCGTGGCCGCGTTGGCCGAGCTGGACTCCGTCACGTCCGTGACCAGTGTTCTGAGATTGGAAGGCACCGAGGAATGAGCACCACTGCACGGGTGGCCGTGCATACCCCGTGGCCCGGTCTGATCACCGCGTACCGGGATCGCCTCCCGGTCCCGGCCGACTGGGAACCGGTCACGCTGTTCGAGGGCGGCACCCCGCTGGTGCCCGCGCACCACCTGTCCGAGCTCACCGGCTGCGAGGTCTACCTCAAGGTCGAGGGCGCGAACCCCACCGGTTCGTTCAAGGACCGCGGCATGACCATGGCCATGACCGACGCCAAATACTCCGGCAAGAAGGCCGTGCTCTGCGCCTCCACCGGCAATACCTCGGCCTCGGCCGCCGCCTACGCCACCCGCGCGGGCCTGCGCTGCGCGGTGCTCATTCCGCAGGGCAAGATCGCCATGGGCAAGCTGGCCCAGGCGGTCATGCTGGGCGCGGAGATCATCCAGGTCGAGGGCAACTTCGACGACTGTCTCGAGCTGGCCCGCAAGGTCACCGCCGACTTCCCCGAGGTCGGCCTGGTGAACTCGATCAACCCGGCCCGCATCGAGGGCCAGAAGACCGCGGCCTTCGAAATCGTGGACGCGCTCGGCAAGGCCCCCGACGTGCACTGCCTGCCCGTCGGCAATGCGGGGAACATCACCGCGTACTGGAAGGGCTACAGCGAGTACCACGCCGACGGCGTCACCACCTCGCGCCCGCGCATGCTGGGCGTGCAGGCCGCCGGCGCCGCGCCGCTGGTCAACGGCGCCCCGGTCAAGGATCCCGAGACCATCGCCACCGCCATCCGGATCGGCGCGCCCGCGTCCTGGAACGGTGCGATGAACGCGAAGGAAGAGTCCGGCGGCGCCTTCCGGGCGGCCACCGACGAGGAGATCCTCGAGGCGTATCGCCTGGTCGCATCGAAGGAAGGCGTGTTCGTGGAGCCCGCCTCGGCGGCCTCGGTCGCCGGTCTGCTCGCCGCGCACTCCGAGGGCTGGCTGGATCGCGGCCTGACCGTGGTGTGCACCGTGACCGGCAACGGCCTCAAGGACCCGGATACCGCGCTGCTGGGCATGCCCGACGTCAAGCCCATTGCCGTCGACCCGGTGGCCGTGGCCCGCGAACTCGAGCTGGCCTGATTTTGAATTCGCGCGACAGTCAGCAGCTGATGACCCGGACCCTGCCCGCCGGTCTCACCGTCACGGTGCGGGTTCCGGCCTCCAGCGCCAATCTGGGTCCGGGATTCGATTCCCTCGGAATCGCTTTGGGGCTGTACGACGAGATCGTGGTGTCCACCACGGACTCCGGGCTCACCATCAAGGTCGAGGGCGAGGGCGCCGACGATGTGCCCTGGGGCCCTTCGCATCTGGTGGTGCGCGCCATCGAACGCGGCCTGCAGGCCGCGGGCGTCTGGGCGGACGGCCTGGACGTGGTGTGCCGCAACGTGATTCCCCATTCCCGGGGACTCGGTTCGTCGGCCTCGGCGGTGGTCGGCGGTCTGGCCGCCGGCCGCGGCCTGGCCGGTAAGTTCGATCCGGAACTGGCCTACGGCGACGACGTCATGGTGCAGCTGGCCTCGGAGTTCGAGGGGCATCCCGACAATGCCTCGGCCAGCATTCTGGGCGGAATCGTGGTGTCCTGGACGGAAACCGACCGCCCCGCCGATGCGAACGGCGCGTCGGATCACCATCTGCGCGCCTATCACGCGGTGCGCTTGGACCCGCATGCGTCGCTGCGCCCCGTGGTGCTCGTCCCCGAGGAGCGTTCCTCCACCGCGCACACCCGCGGCCTGCTCCCGGAGATGGTTCCGCACACCGACGCGGCCTTCAATGCCAGCCGCTCGGCGCTGGCGGTAGTCGCCTTGACGCAGCGCCCTGACCTGCTGCTCCCCGCCACCGCGGACCGGCTACACCAGGGCTACCGCGCCTCGGCGCTGCCGCTCACCACGAAATGGATCGAGCGCCTGCGCGCCGCCGGCATCGCCGCCACCGTGTCGGGCGCCGGACCCACCGTGCTGGCCCTCGGGACCAGCGAATTTCCCGAAGAACTGCGTGAACTCGCCGTCGCGGACGGACTTCGCGTCATCGAACCCGGCATTGCCGACGGCGTATTGGTGGATTGACAGCGCGCCTGCCTTGCCGATGTACAGGTCGAGAGCTATCCTGAGCGAGTCCGTACATCGTGCGCGTCAGACGCCGGTGCTTCATCAGGGCAATCGCTCCAGAGGCTCCTTGCTCAGGCTCGAGGCTTGAGGCTCGAAACTTGGGGGTAGCCAGTCAACTGGAATGATCTCTCCCACCTTTTCAATCGGTGGCGGAGCCCACGCGGTGGCGAAACCGCCGAACCGGCGGGACAGGCGATACGGCATCCGAATCGGGCAGGAGACCCGATTGCAGGAGGAACCCTCGAACAGGCACACGGCAGTCGAGGGAAGGAAAGGATTTCCGTGACAGATACGGACCTGCTCGCGACACCTGGGGTGGAAAGTAATTCGACTTCCCCAAGCCGCGAAAGTGACTCCGGACAGATTTCGAAGATGAGCGAACAAACTGACGTCGCACGATCGGGGCTGACTGGAATGTTGTTGCCGCAGTTGCGTGCGCTTGCGGGAGAGCTCGGTATCCGAGGCACTTCCGGGATGCGTAAGGGTGATCTCATCGCCGCCATCAAGGAGAACCAGTCCGGCGGCGCCAAGGCGACCGCGGGGGGCGCCAAGCCCGCGCGGAACCAGAACGAGGCCAAGGGCGGTAAGGCCGCCAAGGCCGAGGCCGCGCCGGCCGGTGGGGAGTCCGCGCCGGCCAAGGCCGACGCGCCGGCCGAGAAGCCGGCCAAGAGCGAGGTCGTCAAGACCGAGGCCCCCGCGAAGACCGAGGCCGTGGAAAAGACCGCGCAGCCGACCTTCGAAAACCGCGAAAACACCGCCGAGACGCGCGAATCCAAGCGCGAGGACGCCGGCGACAATGCGCGCGGCGAAGGCGGCGAGGACAGCCGCGAGGGTGGCCAGCGCGGCCGCGGACGGCAGCGCCGGGGCCGCGAGCAGCGGGCCGCCGCCGCGACTGCCAACGCCGAGAACGCGGCCGAGTCCGCTGGCGAGTCGAAGGAGCAGGAGGGCGGCGAACGCCGTCGCGACCGCAACGACCGCCAGCAGGGCGAGCGCAATCAGCAGGGCGGTCGCCAGCAGGGCGGCAACCAGCAGAACCAGAACGGCACCGCGCGCCGCGATGACCGGGGCGATGACGACGAGGAAGGCGGCCGCGGCCGCCGGGGCCGTCGCTTCCGCGAGCGTCGCCGCGGCCGGGACCGCGACGGCGGCGCCACCGGCGGCGAGGCCCGCGAGCTGGAGATCCGCGAGGACGACGTCCTGCAGCCGGTGGCCGGCATTCTCGACGTGCTCGACAACTACGCGTTCGTGCGCACCTCCGGCTACCTGGCCGGCCCGAACGACGTGTACGTGTCGATGAACCTGGTGCGCAAGAACGGCCTGCGCCGCGGTGACGCCATCACCGGTGCGGTCCGCGCACCGCGCGAGGGCGATCAGTCCAACCAGCGCCAGAAGTTCGATCCGCTGGTGCGGCTGGACACGGTCAACGGCTCGGATGTCGAAAGTGCCAAGCGCCGACCGGAATTCAGCAAGCTCACCCCGCTGTACCCGAATCAGCGCCTGCGGCTGGAGACCCAGCCCAATAAGCTGACCACGCGCATCATCGACCTGATCATGCCCATCGGCAAGGGTCAGCGCGCGCTGATCGTGTCCCCGCCCAAGGCGGGCAAGACCACGATCATGCAGGACATCGCCAATGCGATCGCCACCAACAACCCCGAGTGCTACCTCATGGTTGTGCTGGTCGACGAGCGTCCGGAAGAAGTGACCGATATGCAGCGCTCCGTGCGCGGCGAGGTCATCGCCTCCACGTTCGACCGGCCGCCGAGCGATCACACCTCGGTCGCCGAGCTCGCCATCGAGCGGGCCAAGCGTCTGGTGGAGATGGGCCAGGACGTCGTCGTGCTGCTCGACTCGATCACCCGACTGGGTCGTGCGTACAACAACTCGTCCCCGGCCTCGGGCCGAATCCTTTCCGGTGGTGTGGATTCCACCGCGCTGTACCCGCCCAAGCGGTTCCTCGGCGCGGCCCGCAATATCGAGAACGGCGGCTCGCTCACCATTATCGCGACCGCGATGGTGGAGACCGGTTCCACCGGTGACACGGTCATCTTCGAGGAGTTCAAGGGCACGGGCAATGCCGAGCTCAAGCTCGATCGCAAGATCGCCGAGCGCCGGGTGTTCCCGGCGGTGGACGTCAACCCGTCCGGTACCCGCCGCGACGATCTACTGATGTCGCCGGACGAGGCGGCGGTGCTGCACAAGCTGCGGCGCGTGCTGTCCGGTCTGGACTCGCATCAGGCGATCGACCTGCTCGTGGATCGGCTCAAGAAGACCAAGAGCAATGTCGAGTTCCTCATGACGGTCTCCAAGACCGCACCGGGTGCGCTCGACGAATGAGCCTGAAGCTCGAATAGATCGAAGACTTCGGCCCCGCTTCGGCGGGGCCGAAGTCGTATTGCCACGGGTTTCGGGCTGTAGAAGAACAGCCCGATCAGCGCCGCGCCGTAGACCATGGCGCCGAGGATTGTCGCGGTCACGACGCCCGGCCCAACCCCGGGCGCCGTGACCGCTGTGTAGGTGAGTGTGCCGTCCCCGGGCGGTGGGACAGGGTTCGGGACAAGGGGTCCCACCGCATTACCGGACTCCCCGGGAGCGAGGCACCAGCCCAGCGCCACCGTCAGGCTCAGCATTGCCAGGACCACCCCCGCGACGATCTCCGCGCGCCGCCTACTCGCCCCTCCGGCTTCGGCGTTCGCGTCGGGGACTGGCGTCCCGATCGTCGCGTCCTTCCTGGTCACAGCTGTCCTTCCGGTAGATATCCGGGCTCTCACCTGGTCGCTACTCTATGAACACTGCTGTTCGCATTCCTGAGTAGCGGGCTACTCGACTTCCAGCCTGGCTCGAGCCCGGAGAATATGCGTGCCCGTAGTTTCTTGGGGGAGGGACTAGGGACAAACCCGACCAATCCCATGTTTCCGGGCGGTGGGTATCCCGCACATCCACCGTGAGAACTACCCCCGGTCAGGGTCGGAGCTCAGGGTGAGGCCCGGGGAATAAGGGGTGCCGGGCGGCGTTTATACTGGTCCGTCGGCAACCATGCCTAAAGTCGGTTCCGGTTCACGTCATCGTTCGATTGGCGACCCGGGGCCTGTGAAAGGACACCCATGAAGGCAGGAATTCACCCCACGTACGTGGACACCACGGTCGTGTGCGGCTGCGGCAACACCTTCCAGACCAAGAGCACCAAGGAGTCCGGCCAGATCACGGTCGAGGTCTGCTCCCAGTGCCACCCGTTCTACACGGGCAAGCAGAAGATTCTGGACACCGGTGGCCGCGTGGCTCGCTTCGAGGCCCGCTACGGCAAGCGCACCAAGGCTGCCAAGTAGCTACCCCGCCGACGCCCGTCCTGCGTTTTCGCAGGCCGGGCGTCTGTGCGTTTCCAGGGAAGCTATCTTGATCCAAGCCTGAACAAAGGAGCACTCGCGATGGCCGACAACACTGCGGCCCCGTCCGCGATCGACGACATCCTCGCCGAATACGCCGGTCTGGAAACCCAGCTGGCCGATCCGGCGCTGCACAACGACCCGGGCGCGGCCCGGCGCGTGGGCAAGCGGTTCGCCGAACTCGGACCCGTGATGTCCACCTACAACAAGCTGAAGTCCGCGCGTGAGGATCTGGCCGCCGCCAAGGAGCTCGCGGCCGACGACGCCTCGTTCGCGGCCGAAGTGCCCGGACTCGAGGCGCAGGTCGAAGAGCTCGACAAGACGCTCACCGATCTGCTCGCCCCGCGCGATCCGCACGACGGCGACGATGTCGTGCTCGAGGTGAAATCCGGTGAGGGCGGCGAGGAATCGGCGCTGTTCGCCGCCGACCTGGCCCGCATGTACATCCGCTATGCGGAACGCCATGGCTGGAAGGTCGAGGTGCTCGGCATCACCTACTCCGACCTGGACGGCTACAAGGACGCCACCTTCTCCATCCGCAGCAAGGAACCCAGCCGCGACGGCGTGTGGTCCAAGCTCAAGTGGGAGGGCGGCGTGCACCGCGTGCAGCGCGTGCCGGTCACCGAATCCCAGGGCCGCATCCACACCTCGGCCGCGGGCGTGCTCGTCTACCCGGAGCCCGACGATGTCGAGGAGGTGCAGATCGACGAGAAGGATCTGCGCATCGACGTCTACCGCTCCTCCGGCAAGGGCGGTCAGGGCGTCAACACCACCGACTCCGCGGTCCGCATCACCCACCTGCCCACCGGCATCGTGGTGACCTGCCAGAACGAGCGCTCCCAGCTGCAGAACAAGGCCCGCGCCATGCAGGTGCTGGCCGCACGCCTGCAAGCCGCCGCCGAGGAGGCCGCCGAACAGGAAGCCGCCGCCGGGCGCGCCTCGCAGATCCGCACCGTGGACCGCTCCGAGCGCATTCGCACCTACAACTTCCCGGAGAACCGCATCGCCGATCACCGCATCGGCTTCAAGGCGCACAATCTGGACTCGGTGCTCGCCGGCAACCTCGACGATCTGTTCACCGCCCTCGGGGAAGCCGACCGCGCCGCCCGCCTCGCCGCGGAGTGAGCCCGGGTAGCTCGTAAACCGCGAGCCGCCAGGGCATTCGTGGCAAGCTTCGATGAATATGAGCATTCGATCGGCACGGACCCGCAGAGAGGTCGGACAACCATGAGCCGCGCACCGTTGCGTCCAGCGATTCGCGAGGCCATCGAGTTACTGCGGGCCGCGGGCGTGCACAGTCCGGGCGCCGACGCGGAACACCTTGCGGCACATGTGCTCGGCATCGACCGCATGCGGTTGGCGCTGGTGCCGCTGGTGACGCCGGACCAGCTGGAGGAATACCGCAAGCTCGTCGCACGGCGAGCCGAACGCGTTCCGCTGCAACACCTTACGGGCACGGCGGCCATGGGCGAGATCGACCTGGCCGTCGGCCCCGGGGTTTTCATTCCCCGTCCGGAGACCGAACTGATCTTCGCCTGGGCCCTGGCTCAACTCGAAGCGATCGGCCACGAACACCAGCCGATCGTGGTCGATCTCTGCACCGGCTCGGGCGCGCTGGCCTTGGCCATCGCTCACGCCCGGCCCGACGCCCAGGTCCATGCGGTCGAGCTCGATCCGGAGGCGCTGTCCTGGGCCAAACGCAATGCGCTGCAACTCGCCGAAGAGGGCGATACGCCGATCGATCTGCACTCCGGTGATGTCACCGACCCGGCCATCCTCGAGCATCTCAACGGCCGAGTCGACGTGGTGGTCTCCAATCCGCCCTACATTCCGGAGGGCGCGCAGCTGGATCCCGAAGTGACGGAACACGATCCGCACCGCGCCTTGTTCGGCGGGCCGGACGGGTTGGACGTCATCCGTCCGATGGTGGGCACCATCGCCCGGCTCCTGCGCGCGGGCGGTGCGACCGCGGTCGAGCACGACGACACCAATGGCTCCGGCGTCGCGGCGCTGTTCGCCGCGCACGGCGGATTCGCCGATGTGGTCGAACATCCGGACCTGGCGGGCAAACCGCGGTTCGTCGCCGCGCGGCGTACCGCGGATTAGCGGTCGCGCGGAGCCGCTTTCGCTCCGGTGGTCCGCGGGTCGAAGACCGGCACCAAGGCGGGATCGTTGAACGAGGTGATCCGCGCGATCTTGCGTCCGATCAGGTCGAACACCTGAATGCCGTAGGGCTCGAAGCCGTTTTCGCCGACGCGCCGATAAATGATCACGGCGGGTTGCGAATTGGCGGCGGTGGGGGTCATCCGCCATTCGTCGGCGCGCATGACCCGGGCGGAGAAGAACCCGATCACCGCGTCGCGGCCGGTGAACCAGGTTGGGATGGGCGGCATTTCGAGTTCGACATCGGCCCGCAGCAAGGCCGTGAGCGCACCGGCGTCGGCCCGGGTGAACGCGTCGACATAACTGTCGATGAGAAGTCGCTGCGCTTCCTCGCCGGGTTCGGACAGGTCCTCGGCCACCGGCCCGGCATCGGCGAGCCGCGTGCGGGCACGGCGCAAGGCGCTGTCCACGGCGGCGGCCGACATATCCAGCATGTCGGCGACCTCGGCCGTGCGGAAGGACAACACGTCACGCAGGGTGAGAACCGCGCGCTGACGGGCGGGCAGGAGCTGGAGGGCGGCGATGAAAGCCAGGCGCACTCCGGATTTCCCGGCGACAATGGCGGCCGGGTCGGTCGCGGTGAACAAGTGGTCGGGGGCGGGTTGCAGCCACGGGACCGCCGGATCACGGTCGGCCAGGGCAACTCGATGATCGTCCTGCGGCCCGCCCAGACCCGAGGGCAGCGGGCGGCGCGCGCGGGTTTCCAAAGCGGTCAGGCAGGCATTGGTGGCGATCTTGTAGAGCCAGGTGCGGACCGAGGAGCGGCCCTCGAACCGGTCGAACGCACCCCACGCGCGGACATAGGTCTCCTGCACCAGATCCTCGGCATCGTGGATGGAGCCGAGGATGCGGTAGCAGTGGGCGAGCAGTTCCGGCCGGAAAGACGCTGTCCGAGCGGTGAATTCGGCGGTCGAGGGCATGACGGGAAACTCCTTCGGATGCGATCGAGGGTAGGGGAGCGCTCAGCCGATCGGCTCGAGCCCCGCCCCGGTGAGCCGTGATTCCGCCGCCGCGCCGGGATCGGTGACCAACGCCAGCACGGCCTTGGCCACTTGCTCCGGGGTGAGGAAGGGTTGCAGCCCCTGCTCAAAGGTCTCCGGCGTGACGCCCTGGTAGGCGGCATAGGCGGCAATGGCCGCCGATCCCATCCCGGTCGCCGGCGTCAGCCACGGGAGCAGCGTGAGGAACCGGATCCCCAACCCCGCCCGCTCCGATTCCCCGGCCGCATACCCGCGCAGGAAGCGAATCGCCGCCTTGGCACTCGCATACCCGCCACTGAGCGGCGACCCGCCGATCGCCGCACCGCTCGACATCGACAGCACCACGCTCCCCGACGCCAGCGGCTCCCGCAGCGCCGCCCTGCTCCACTCGAAGACCTGCCGAGTGTCGGCATTCCAATTGCGACTGAACGACTCCCAATCCTGCTCCTGCACCGGCGCCATCCGCGGCGCCACTCCAGCATTGAGCACCAGCAGATCCGGCCGATACGTCCGCAGCACCTCATCAGCCACGTCCCCATCGGCCGCATCAGCGACAACGGGTATGAACCGCTCACCGAGCTCCTCCCGCACCGCCAGCAATTCCGCCTCCCCCCGAGCAATACCGACCACGTCGGCGTCCGCCGCCAGCAGCGCCCCGGCGATAGCCCGCCCGAACCCGCGGCTGGCCCCCGTCACGACAGCGGTCTCGAATGAATAAGACATCGAACTCTCCCAAGATGTGTGCGATCCGTACGAAATACAGACCACCCCCACCCCCGAAATCCGTCGCACCCAAAAGAACTTTCCAGACTTCCGCCCACTCGCCCGAGAACCCGCCGTATTTCGCTGTCCGCCTTGAGCGCCAAGTGTGCGCCGTTCACCCCGAGTGCTGTGCCGGGTGTGGGCTGTTCGCCGCGTGTGCTGTGCCGGGTGTGGGCTGTTCGCCGCGTGTGCTGTGCCGGGTGTGGGCTGTTCGCCTCGAGTGCTGTGCCGGGTGTCGGCTGTTGGCTCCGAGAGCATTGCAGGGTGTCGAGTGCTCGCGTCGGAGGGGTCGGGGGTTCAAGGGCTTGTTCCGGAGAAACTTGCCGGGGTTTCAGGGGCTTGCCTTCGAGAGTCTTGGGGGTTCGGGGGCTTGCCCCCGCTGTGGTTTCGGGGTTTCAGGGGCTTGCCCCTGAGAGCCATGGAGAGTTCGTTCATGCCAAGATGTTGCGCGTGAGTACCGTCTACGACTGTGCCGATCCCGATTCGCGTGCCGCCGGTCTGACCGCGGCGCGGAGCGCTCTGAAGTCGGGACGGCTTGCTGTCATTCCGACCGACACGCTCTACGGCCTCGCCGCCGATGCGTTCGACAGCCAGGCGGTGAGCGCGCTGCTGGCCGCCAAGCGCCGCGGGCGGGATATGCCGGTTCCGGTGCTGGTGGGGTCGTGGAACACCATCGACGGGCTGGTGTTCTCGGTGCGCCCGCAGGCGCGCGAGCTGATCCGGGCGTTCTGGCCGGGCGGGCTGAGTCTCGTTGTGCAGCAGGCCCCCTCGCTGGCGTGGGATCTCGGCGACGCGCGCGGCACGGTGATGCTGCGGATGCCGCTGCATCCGGTGGCGCTGGAACTGCTGCGCGAGGTCGGTCCGCTCGCGGTGTCGAGCGCGAACGTGTCGGGGCAGCCGCCCGCCACCACGGTGGCCGAGGCCAAGGCCCAGCTGGGCGAGCTGGTCGGGGTGTACCTCGACGGCGGGCCCGCCGATCACGCGGTGGCCTCGACCATTGTGGATCTGACGGCCGACACCCCGCGGATTCTGCGGGAGGGTGCGATTCCGGTGGAGAAGATCGCGGAGGTCCTCGGCATGTCGCCGGAGGAGCTGCGAGCACCGGGCGCGCGGTGACGGCCGCGTAGATGTTGCTGAGTCAGGGCGTATTCAGCCAGGGCGCGGTGGTCCCGCTACGGGAGCTGGTGCTCACGCTGCTGGTCGCCGCCGTCGTCACCTTCCTGTGCACGGGCGGCGTCCGGGTCGGGGCCATTGCCTTCGGGGCGGTGGCGGTGCCGCGCGAGCGGGATGTGCACGTGAAGCCGGTGCCGCGCATGGGCGGTATGGGCATCTATCTGGGCGTGATCGCGGCCGTGCTGTTCGCGCATCAATTGCCCGCGCTGCGCCGCGGTTTCGAGTATCCGAAGGACATTCCGGCGGTGCTGGCCGCGGGCACGCTCATCGTGCTGGTCGGCATCATCGACGACCGGTGGGGTCTGGACGCGCTGACGAAATTCGTCGGGCAGGTGACCGCGGCCGGCGTGATGGCGGTGATGGGGCTGAGCTGGGTCGCCATCTACAACCCGTTCACGAACGAGACGGTGGTGCTGGATCCGCTGCAGGGCGGCCTGGTGACCGTCGGCATTACCGTCACGCTCATCAATGCCATGAATTTCGTCGACGGCCTGGACGGTTTGGCCGCCGGATTGGGGTTCATCGCCTCGGTCGCGGTGTTCGTGTTCACCGTTGGCCTGCTCTACGAAGTGGGCGGTTCCACCGATACCTATCCGCCGGCGCTGCTGGCCGCCGCACTCGCCGGCGGCTGTCTCGGATTTCTCCCGCACAATTTTCAGCCCGCTCGAATTTTCATGGGCGATACCGGTTCCATGCTCATTGGATTGATGCTGGCCGCGGTGTCCACGGGCGCCTCCGGAAGAATTCCGCTGCAGGGTTACGGCCCGCGCGACATCGTGGGTCTGCTCTCGCCGCTGTTGCTGGTGGGCGCGGTCATGTTCATTCCGGTTCTCGATCTTGTTCTCGCCATCGTCCGCCGGGTCCGCGCCGGTGTGAGTTTCTCCACCCCGGACAAAATGCATCTGCATCACCGGTTGTTGCAGATCGGGCATTCGCATCGCCGTGTGGTCCTGCTCATCTACTTGTGGGTGAGCGTGCTGGCATTCGGGGCGGTCGGTACGTCACTCATGGATCGCCGCCTCGTCGTCCTGCTGTTCGCCGCCGGCCTGGTCTTCGCGCTCATCGTCACGGCGGTGCCGTCCTGGCGGGAACTGCACGACCGCGCCGGGCGCAAACCGCCGCGCGGCCCGAGTGTCGAGGCCGGGTAGAGTTGCCTGCCGTGAGCACGCCTTCTGATCCCGGTCCCGACGCCCCGCTGCGCGCGGCCCTGCGCTACGGCATCGCCGGTTTGGCTGTGCTGGTTGTGGTTTCGGCGATCGCGTCGACGATCTTCGCCGGCCTGCCCGGCCTGTGGGGCGCCCTGCTGGGCGCGGCCATCGGCGGCGGCTTCATTCTCACCACGGCCGCCTCGGTGCTCTTCAGCGCCAAGCTCGAGTCCGGTTTGCAGGGCATTGTCCTGCTCGGTAGCTGGGTCGGAAAGCTGCTGGTCGCGGTGGTCGTCATCGCCGCCCTGCAGCGGGTCGACTTCTACAGCCGCCCGGCCCTGTTCTTCACGGTGGTCGGAGCCCTGCTCATCGTGCTCGGCGCCGAGACGTACGGCCTTCTGCGCCAAAAGGTTCCGACCGTTCAGGTGGACCGCGACCTGTAGCCGCACTCGGCATATCCGGCCAAGTTCACCTGCTGTTTCCATCACCCCCTACACAGTGTCGTAGAGGGCTTGGTAAACTCTTTACTTGTAAGCAACCGAAACAACAGGGGGGGTCACCTGAGACCCGCCTGAGAGCAGGTTATGCTTACAGCCGTACCGGACCCGAGTGGGTCACGGTTCTGCACCGTCGACGATGTCGCCGACGCGCGTACAGACGCCCGGGCCACGCCCGAACAGCTGCTGACGAACTTCGAGCCGACCTGAGTCGACCCACCAGATCGTCAATGTCCGATCGAACCGCAGGAGAAAAATATCTTCTGCGGCCCGAACACGGGAGAGAACGCTGAGCGTCACCATTTTGGCGGGCGAGTTCCACGCGCCGTCGCTTAACGACTTCTTCCCTCCAGCTGTGCTGTTCGAGGGGACGCCGTTCGAGCTCGACCGTCTGATGCTCATTCGCATCCTGATGTCGGCCGTACTGCTGGCTGTCATGCTCCTTGCATTCCGGAGTCCCAAACTGGTCCCCCGGGGTCTGCAGAATGTCGCCGAAACCGGTCTGGTGTTCGTCAAGGAACAGATCTGCGATGAAGTCCTGGGCAAGGAATCCGGTAAGAAGTTCTTCCCGCTCATCGCCTCGATCTTCTTCACGGTCCTGTTCCTGAACATCTCGGGTGTCATTCCGGGCCTCAATATTTCGTCGAACGCCCGAGTCGGCATGCCGTTGGTGCTGGCCGTCGTCGCCTACATCACCTTCAACTACGTGGGCATCAAGAAGTACGGCTTCCTGAAATACATGCGCTCGTCCATCGTGGTGCCCAATGTGCCGCCCGCTCTGCACGTGCTGCTGATCCCGATCGAGTTCATCTCGACCTTCCTGCTGCGTCCGTTCACGCTCACCGTCCGTCTCATGGCGAACATGCTGGCCGGCCACATCATGTTGGTGCTGTTCTTCAGTGCCACCCAGTTCTTCCTGTTCGATGCCGCCAACTGGATGAAGGTGTTCTCGCCGTTCTCGCTGATCGCGGGCCTCGGCTTCACCCTCTTCGAGCTGTTGGTCGTCTTCCTGCAGGCGTACGTGTTCGCGCTGCTGACCGCTGTGTACATCGGCCTGGCGCAGCACGCCGACTCTCACTGACCGACCGGTACCACACCGAAACCTGCTACACACGCCGCCGGCGGGTGGGCGACCAGAAAGGGAAACAACACACATGAGCACCCTCTCGTACCTGGCCCAGGAAGCTGCTGACGCCAAGGTCAAGGGCTACGGCGCCATCGGTTACGGCCTCGCTGCGATCGGCCCCGGCATCGGCGTCGGCATCGTCGTCGGTAAGGCCATCGAGGGCATCGCCCGTCAGCCCGAGCTGCAGGGCCAGATCCGGACCACCATGTTCCTGGGTATCGCGTTCACCGAGGCCCTGGCGCTGATCGGTCTCGTCGCCGGCTTCATTTTCTGATTCCGGCCTTCCAGACTAGGAATCGACCATGAACAGCACCTTTTTGCTCGCGGCTGAGGGGGAAGACATCAACCCCCTCATCCCCGAGACGTATGACATCGTCTGGTCTGCGGTCGTCTTCGTCGTTATCGCCGTCGTCTTCGCCAAGTACGTCGTCCCGCGCCTGACCAAGGTCCTGGAGGAGCGTTCCGAGAAGATCGAAGGCGGCATCGCCAAGGCCGAGGCCGTGCAGGCCGAGGCGCAGGAGACCCTGCAGCAGTACCAGGAGCAGCTGGCCGAGGCCCGCCTCGAGGCTGCCCGCATCCGTGAGGAAGCGCGCAACCAGGGTCAGCAGATCCTGTCCCAGATGCGTGCCGATGCGCAGGCCGAGGCCGACCGCATCGTCGCCTCGGGCCACGCTCAGCTGGAGGCTCAGCGCCAGCAGATCGTGACCGAACTGCGGTCCGAGCTCGGCCGTACCGCGGTCGACCTGGCCGAGAAGATCATCGGTCAGTCGGTGGCCGACGAGGCCAAGCAGGCGGCGTCGATCGACCGGTTCCTCGCGGAGCTGGATTCGAACGATCGCATCGGCGCTGGAAGGTAACGACGCGAAAGTGGGAAGCATGTACGCAGCGAGCCGTGAGGCGAGTTCCCGTGCGCGGGAAGCTCTTCGGGCCGCTCTGACCGGTAGCGACACCGTCGCGGAAACGACCGGCTCCGAACTGTTCGCCGTTGTCGCCGTACTCGACGACCAGCGTTCGCTGCGTGTGGCGCTCGCGGATAAGTCGGTGTCGAGTTCGGCCCGCGCCGAGCTCGCCGAACGCGTCTTCGGGGGCAAGATCAGCGCGGCCACGCAGGCCGTGCTGACCACCGCGGTGGCCCAGGACTGGTCTCGCGCCCGCAATCTGGTCGACACCCTGGAACTGCTCGGCCGCGAGGCGCTGCTGCGCGCCGCGGACGACCGCGGCCGCCTCGGCGCCGTCGAGGACGAGCTGTTCCGGCTGGGGCGCATTGTCGAGGACAACCCGGAGCTGGAGCAGGCGCTCTCCGACCACGGCAAGCCCGTGCCGGCGCGCCGTGAGCTGCTGACGCGGCTGCTCACCGGCAAGGTCGAGGACATCACCCTCCAGCTCGCCGAGCAGGCGGTGGCGCGCGCGCACACCAACAGCATCGGCGAGGCCATCGACAAGCTGTCCGACCTGGCGGCGTCGCTCCGGGAGCAGATCGTGGCGCACGTGCGCGCCGCGGTGGCCCTGACGCCGCAGCAGCGGGAGCACCTGGCGGCTTCGCTGCAGCGCATCTACGACAAGCCGATCACGGTGCACGTGCAGGAAGACCCGAGCCTGCTGGCCGGCGTCGTCGTGCGCGTGGGCGACGACCTGATCGACGGCAGCGCCACCGGCCGGCTGCAGCGCCTGCGCCAGACCCTGGCCTGAGCGACACCCGGCCGCCGGCGGCCACCAACACACCGACATTCGAGACCACAGCGAGAGCAGGAAGAACATGGCGGAGCTGACGATCTCCCCCGATGAGATCCGTAGCGCGATCGAGAGCTACACCCAGAGCTACACCCCGGAAACCTCCATCGAGGAAGTGGGCGTCGTCACCGACACCGGCGACGGCATCGCCCACATCAGCGGCCTCCCCGGCGCGATGGCCAATGAGCTGCTGGAGTTCCCCGGCGGCGTCCTCGGCGTCGCGCTGAACCTGGAGGACACCGAGATCGGTGCCGTCGTCCTGGGTGAGTTCGACACCATCGAGGAGGGCCAGCAGGTCCGCCGTACCGGCGACGTGCTCTCGGTCCCGGTGGGCGACAACTTCCTCGGCCGCGTGGTGGACCCGCTGGGCGCCCCGATCGACGGCCTCGGCGAGATCGAGTCCGACGAGCGTCGCGTGCTCGAGCTGCAGGCCGCCACCGTGCTGCAGCGTCAGCCGGTCGGTGAGCCCATGGCCACCGGCATCACCGCCATCGACGCCCTGACCGCCATCGGCCGCGGCCAGCGTCAGCTGGTCATCGGCGACCGCAAGACCGGCAAGACCGCGGTCTGCGTCGACGCCATCATCAACCAGAAGGCCAACTGGGCCACCGGCGATCCGTCGAAGCAGGTGCGCTGCATCTACGTCGCGATCGGCCAGAAGGGCTCCACCATCGCGGGCGTCAAGGCGGCCCTCGAGGCGCACGGCGCCATGGAGTACACCACCATCGTCGCGGCCCCGGCCTCCGACTCCGCCGGCTTCAAGTGGCTGGCCCCCTACACCGGTTCGGCCATCGGCCAGCACTGGATGTACCAGGGCAAGCACGTCCTGATCGTGTTCGACGACCTGTCCAAGCAGGCCGAGGCCTACCGCGCCATCTCGCTGCTGCTGCGCCGCCCGCCGGGCCGCGAGGCGTACCCGGGTGACGTCTTCTACCTGCACTCGCGTCTGCTGGAGCGTTGCGCCAAGCTGTCCGACGAGATGGGCGCCGGTTCCATGACCGCGCTGCCGATCATCGAGACCAAGGCCAACGACGTGTCGGCGTTCATTCCGACCAACGTCATCTCCATCACCGACGGCCAGGTGTTCCTCGAGTCGGACCTCTTCAACAAGGGTGTCCGCCCGGCCATCAACGTCGGTATCTCGGTCTCCCGCGTCGGTGGCGCCGCCCAGACCAAGGCCATGAAGAAGGTCTCCGGTTCGCTGCGTCTGGAGCTGGCCTCCTACCGCGAGCTCGAGGCGTTCTCCGCCTTCGCCTCCGATCTGGATGCCGCCTCGCTGGCGCAGCTGGAGCGCGGCGCCCGCTGGGTCGAGCTGCTCAAGCAGGACCAGTACACCCCGGTTTCAGTTGAGGACCAGGTTGTTTCGCTGTACCTGGTCGACGCTGGCTACTACGACTCCGTGCCGGTCGGCGACGTGCGCCGCTTCAATGCCGAGCTGCTGGAGAACCTGCACGCCACCGTGCAGTCCTCCTTCGACGCCCTGCAGGGCGGCGCGAAGGTGCTCGAGGGCGAGGCCGCCGACGCCATCAAGGCCGCGACCGACAAGTTCAAGCAGGGCTTCCTGGCTTCGGACGGCAGCCGTGTCGTGAACGAGGCCGAGGCCGGCGAGCTCGATCACGAAGAGGTCGAGTCGCTGTCGGTCACCCGCAAGCACGTCGAGAAGTAAGACGGGCGAAGCGAATGCGACTGACTGACTCGAGGAATGAAGGGAGTGTGAACCGCTAATGGCAAGCGTGCGCGAACTGCGCTCCCGAATTCGTTCCGTGAGCTCGATCAAGAAGATCACCAAGGCGCAAGAGCTGATCGCGACCTCGCGAATCAGCAAGGCGCAGGCCCGGGTCGCGGCGGCCAAGCCGTACGCGGAAGAGATCACCAAGGTGCTCGTCGAATTGGCGAACGCCAGCGGCAATCTCACGCATCCGCTGCTCACCGAGCGGCCGAACCCGCGGCGCGCGGCGATCCTGGTCATCACCTCCGACCGCGGTATGTGCGGCGGCTACAACTCGAACGTGCTCAAGCGCGCCGAGGAACTGGTCACCACGCTGCGCGGCGAGGGCAAAGAGCCGGTGCTGTACGTGATGGGCTCGAAGGGCTTGACCTACTACACCTTCCGCAAGCGCGAGCTGAACGGATCGTGGGTCGGTTTCTCCCAGTCACCCCACTACGCGGACGCGTCCGCTGCGTGCAACCACCTGGTCGAGGCCTTCATGGCCGGAGCCGACGGCGAAGTTCCCGCCCCCAACGGGGTGGGCACCATGGCCGGTGTCGATGAACTGCACATCGTCTACACGCGTTTCGTGTCGATGCTGTCGCAGGTGCCGGAGGTCCGCCGGCTGGCCCCCATCCAGGTCAGCTACGTGGACGAGAACTACGACATGGGCGAGGACGCGTTCTCCGATTCGGCGACCGCGGATGTCCACGCCCAGTACGAGTTCGAGCCGGACGCGGACAAGTTGCTCGGCGCGTTGCTGCCGAAGTACATCAACACCCGCATCTACTCGTCGCTGCTGGACGCGGCGGCATCGGAGTCGGCTGCGCGCCGCACCGCTATGAAGGCGGCCACCGATAACGCTACGGAGCTGGTGAATTCACTGACCCGTACCGCGAACTCGTTGCGCCAGGCCGGAATCACGCAGGAAATCACGGAAATCGTCGGCGGCGCCAATGCGCTTGCGGCGAGCTCGGACCGCGACTAAGCCGTAGGAAGAGAAGCAATGACCGCAGCTGTCACTAACGAAACCCGGGTTGGCGCCGGCACAGGCCGCGTCTCCCGCGTCATCGGACCCGTCGTGGACGTCGAGTTCCCGCGCGGTTCCATCCCTGAGCTCTACAACGCCCTCAACGTGGACATCGCGTTGAAGTCCGTTGCCAAGACGCTGACCCTCGAGGTTGCGCAGCACCTGGGCGACAACATCGTTCGCACCATCTCCATGCAGCCGACCGACGGTCTGGTGCGTGGCGTCGAGGTGCGCGACACCGGCAAGCCGATCTCGGTGCCCGTCGGTGACGTCGTCAAGGGCCACGTGTTCAACGCCCTGGGCGACTGCCTGGACACCCCGGGCCTGGGCCGTGACGGCGAGCAGTGGGGCATCCACCGCCAGCCGCCCGCCTTCGACCAGCTCGAGGGCAAGACCGAGATCCTGGAGACGGGCGTCAAGGTCATCGACCTGCTCACCCCGTACGTGAAGGGTGGCAAGATCGGTCTGTTCGGTGGCGCCGGCGTCGGCAAGACCGTTCTGATCCAGGAGATGATCACCCGTATCGCGCGTGAGTTCTCCGGTACGTCCGTGTTCGCGGGCGTCGGTGAGCGCACCCGTGAGGGCACCGACCTGCACCTGGAAATGGAAGAGATGGGCGTCCTCCAGGACACCGCCCTCGTCTTCGGCCAGATGGACGAGCCGCCGGGGACCCGTATGCGCGTCGCCCTCTCGGCCCTGACCATGGCCGAGTACTTCCGCGATGTGCAGAACCAGGACGTGCTGCTGTTCATCGACAACATCTTCCGCTTCACCCAGGCGGGCTCCGAGGTGTCGACCCTGCTGGGCCGCATGCCTTCCGCCGTGGGTTACCAGCCGACGCTGGCGGACGAGATGGGTCAGCTGCAGGAGCGCATCACCTCGACCCGTGGTCGCTCGATCACCTCGATGCAGGCGATCTACGTGCCCGCCGACGACTACACCGACCCGGCGCCGGCCACCACCTTCGCCCACCTCGATGCGACGACCGAGCTTTCCCGCCCGATCTCGCAGAAGGGCATCTACCCGGCCGTCGACCCGCTGACCTCGACCTCGCGCATCCTCGAGGCCTCGATCGTCGGCGAGCGGCACTTCCGGGTCGCCAACGAGGTCAAGCGAATCCTGCAGAAGTACAAGGAACTGCAGGACATCATCGCCATCCTCGGCATGGACGAGCTCTCCGAAGAGGACAAGGTCCTCGTCGGCCGCGCCCGTCGCCTGGAGAAGTTCCTCGGCCAGAACTTCATCGTGGCCGAGAAGTTCACCGGTCAGCCGGGTTCCGTTGTGCCGCTGGAGCAGACCATCGACGACTTCGATCGCGTCTGCAAGGGCGAGTTCGATCACCTGCCCGAGCAGGCGTTCAACTCCTGCGGTGGCCTGGACGACGTCGAGGCGGCCGCGAAGAAGATCGCCGGGAAGTAGTCCACCATGGCGGATATGTCAGTTGATCTGGTCGCCGTCGAGCGGCTGCTGTGGTCGGGCCGGGCGAAATTCGTCTCCGCCCAGACCACGGAGGGTGAGATCGGCATCCTGGCCGGCCACGAACCGCTGCTCGGTCAGCTGGTCGAGGCCGGCACGGTGACCATCGTGTCCGACAGCGACGAGCGCATCGTGGCGGCCGTGCACGGCGGGTTCTTCTCGGTCACCGGCACTTCGGTGCGGGTGCTGGCCGAATCCGCTGATTTCGCAGGCGATATCGACGAGGCGGCCGCCCGCGCCGTGCTCGCCGACGAGAATGCGAGCCCGGCCGCGCTGACCAAGGCCCAGGGCCAGGTGCGCGCGCTCGAGAAGGCTGCCGAAGTCTGATCGAGTAGTTCGAGCAAATGAGCGGCGGCTCCAGGAATTTCCTGGGGCCGCCGCTCTCTTTGCGTTTCGGGGGAGTGTGGTTAGATTCGATTGCCGGTCCACGGATGTGATCTGGACCATTCAGCGAAATCTCGGCTATTGCAGCGCTTCCAAGCGAGGGGTAGATGAGCGAGTTTCGAATCGGAAAGCAGACGGTCATCGCGCTGGCCGTCGCGGTCGGCATCGGATTCTTCTCACCGGGGGCGGCGTCGGCGGACGCCTGGGTGCCGCTGCCCGACGGGTACGTCGAGCGGCCGGGGGTGAAAATCCGGAGTGTCGGTGAGCGAGCGATCATTTCGCCGTCCCTGGCCGCCAATGGCGCGGGCCGCACCTCGTGGCTGACCGGGAATGTCAGCGCGGAGGTGGAAACCCCGGACGGCACGGTGGGCCCGAACAATGGCGCGCAGAATTTCCCGGGCACCAATGGTTCCTCCACGCACGGTGCGTCGGGGCTGACGGTCGGCTATATCGTCGGCTGTCAGGTATCGGTCGGGTCGTTGAATGCCAGCAATGGGCTGGCGATCACCACGAGCCCGTCCCTGAGCGTGGGGTTCAGCTTCCCCCTCAGCGCCGGGCAGGTGTCCTTCATCGCCATCGACAATATCGATATGCCCAAGAGCGGCACGTATCACATTCAGTACCAGGACGTTCCAATGGAGATCCAGGGCTGCGGCGGCTACGCGCAGGCCCGGCAATTCGCGGTGGTCGAGATCATCGGCAACGACTACAAGAAGGTCACCCTGTACGGACAGCCGTTCAGCATCGGCTGACGCGCTACTCGAGATGCGAAGGGAGCGAACATGTTCCGCGTGACGAAGCAGACCGGGGGCGCGAGGTCGCTGGGCGTGGCGCTGGCCGCCGCCGCGGTGCTGAGCCTGAAATCCGCGGGCGCGGCGAGTGCGGACACCTTTATTCCGCTGCCCGGCGGGCACATCACCCGCACCCTGGTGGACGGCACCGTGGTGACGGTGCGGATCGAGGAGGAGTCGGCGAAGATCAACCCCTCCATGGGGTCGACGCCGGTGCACCGCAATGTCTGGGTGAGCGGCCGCGCGGTCGTGGACGTGTCGGGACCGAGTGCGGACACCAGCACCATCAAGATCTCGCCCGGGTACGTCGTCGGCTGCCAGGTGGAGATCGGCGCCTTCACCGATTCGGGCACGGGCACGCAGACCGGGGACTGGGATCCGAGCACGCTGCCGGTGCTGGGGCAGAGCTTCGGCACCGGCATCACGCTGTCGCCGGGCCAGTCGCTCGGCCGCCTCATGCTCGATATCGAGCAGCCCGACGACTACGGCAACGAGCACCACTATCGGCGCAACAAGGTGCCCGGACCGCATGCGAGTGTGGAGTGGTTCGACGAGACGTTCGACGTGCAAGGCTGCGGCGGCTACGCGCAGGCCCGGTCGTTCGTGATCGCCTCGGTGGGCACCGACACCCAGATCGGTGACGTGGCCCTTTGGGGTCAACCGTTCAGTATCGGTTGAGAGCCCGCAGTCTTTCTGCGAGCCGTGTGCATCACATTCGGTGGATGGCCGGACTCCGCGTTTCAACGGTCGCTAGTATCGACCACTAAGCGCGGGGTACCGCCCCTCCCGTTCGGGGGTTCGGGGGGTCGAAGCCCCCTGAGAGTCCCGAGAGTTGGGAAAGAACGGAGCGGCATTGCAGACCGGGATGGTGCTTCTGATCATTCTGGTGCTGCTGCTTGTCGCCTTGGCCCTGGCCTCCACCTATCGCCTGATCATGCTGCGCCGCGGCGGCACCGCCGCACTGCTGCGCACGCTGCCGGCGCGCGGGCACGGCGGGGGCTGGCGGCACGGGCTCATACGCTACGACGAGGATTCGCTCGTCTTCTACAAGCTCTCCAGCCTGAAGCTCGGCCCGGATTCGACCATGCGCCGCCTGGGCATCGAGGTGAGCAATCGCCGCTCCCCGCAGGACGACGAGTACGACATCATGACCGACGAGCTCATCATCACCCTCACCGACGGCAATGGCAGCTATGAGCTGGCACTCGACCGCGGTGCGCTGGCGGCCTTCCTGTCCTGGGTGGAATCGCGGCCTTCCGAGCGAATTCGCCGCCGGCCCAGCCACTGACGAACCGCTCCTGGGGTTACGGTGATCCGGTGAGTGTGCACTTGACGCGGATCTACACCCGGACCGGTGACGACGGAACCACCGGGTTGAGCGACTTCTCGCGGGTGGCCAAGACCGACCCGCGGCTCATCGCGTACGCGGACTGTGACGAAACCAATGCCGCGCTCGGAGTGGCCATCGCGCTCGGGCAGCCCGACGAGCGGATGCTCGGTGTGCTGCGCGCGGTGCAGAACGACCTCTTCGATGCCGGCGCGGACCTCTCCACCCCGGTCGTCGAGGATCCGAAATACCCGCCGCTGCGCGTCACCCAGCCCTATATCGACCGCCTCGAGAAGTGGTGCGATGAGTTCAATGAGCCTCTGGCGCCGTTGAATTCGTTCATCCTGCCCGGCGGCACACCGCTGGCGGCGCTGCTGCACACCGCCCGCACCGTGGCGCGGCGCGCCGAGCGCTCGGCCTGGGCCGCGGTGGACGCGCATCCGGACGACACCAGCGTGCTGCCGGCGAAATACCTGAACCGGCTGTCCGACCTGCTGTTCATCCTGAGCCGGGTCGCCAACCCGGACGGCGACATCCTCTGGCGGCCGGGCGGAGAGGCCACGAGCACGGGAGCGGCCCATTAGGCTGACCACCGTGAGTGAACGGTTTCTGGTGACCGGGGGCAGCAGGCTCGTCGGTGAGGTCGCGGTGGGCGGCGCGAAGAACAGCGTCCTCAAGCTGATGGCCGCCGCGCTGCTGGCCGAGGGCACGACGACGATCACGAACTGCCCGGACATCCTGGATGTGCCGTTGATGGCAGACGTGCTGCGCGGCCTCGGCTGCGATGTCGGCATCGACGGCGGCACGGTCACCATCGTGACGCCGACGGAACCGAAGTATCACGCCGACTTCCCGGCGGTCACCCAGTTCCGCGCCTCGGTGTGCGTGCTCGGACCGCTCATGGCGCGGTGCAAGCGCGCGGTGGTGGCGCTACCGGGTGGCGACGCCATCGGCTCGCGTCCGCTCGATATGCATCAGCAGGGTCTGCGGCTGCTCGGCGCGACCAGCGAGATCGAGCACGGCTGCCTGGTGGCCCGGGCCGAGGAGCTGCAGGGCGCACGCATCCGGCTGGACTTCCCGTCGGTGGGCGCCACCGAGAACATCCTCATGGCGGCGGTGCTCGCCGACGGCGAGACCATCATCGACAATGCCGCGCGCGAGCCGGAGATCGTGGATCTCTGCAACATGCTGGTGCAGATGGGCGCGAAGGTCTCCGGCGCCGGTACCTCGGTGCTCACCATCGAGGGCGTCGACAAGCTCTCGCCCACCACCCACCGCGTGATCGGCGATCGCATCGTGGCCGCCACCTGGGGTATCGCCGCCGCCATGACGCAGGGTGACGTGCGGGTGACGGGCATCAATCCCAAGCATCTGTCGCTGGTGCTGGACAAGCTGCGCTCCGCGGGGGCGCGAATCTCGTTCGAACCGGATGGTTTCCGGGTGGTGCAGTCGGACCGCCCGCGCGCGGTCAACTTCTCCACCCTGCCGTTCCCGGGATTCCCGACCGACCTGCAGCCGATGGCCATCGGCCTGGCCGCCATCGCCGACGGCACCTCGATGATCACCGAGAACATCTTCGAGGCGCGGTTCCGTTTCGTGGAAGAGATGATCCGGCTGGGTGCGGACGCCCGCACCGATGGGCATCACGCTGTGGTGCGCGGTATTCCGCGACTGTCCAGCGCGCCGGTCTGGTCCTCCGACATTCGCGCCGGCGCGGGTCTGGTGCTCGCGGGTCTGGTGGCCGACGGGGTGACCGAAGTGCACGACGTCTTCCACATCGACCGGGGTTACCCGGATTTCGTGGAGAACCTGCGGTCCCTGGGAGCCGAGATCGAGCGGGTCGGGACCGCCGATTAACGGCAGGTGTCGGGGAGGGTTCGCGAAAAACCGCTCTGAACAGGCGATTTGACATGCGAACAACCAACACGTAACTTATTCCAGGTCAGAGCGACACGGACACCGACCCGGGGCCGAGACGCCGAGCCGAAAGGCGAAGCGGGGCACAGGGAAACGAGGTTGTACGAGGAGCGCCTGATGATCACACTAGCTCCCCTCGAACAGCCGATTTGGTTCTGCTGCGACCGGCGAGCTAAGCTTGAGAAGTTGCCCAGCCGATCTAACGGGACAAGATCCCGGTGGATGGCTTGTGCGTGTGTTCTTTGAGAACTCAATAGTGTGTCGATGAATGTCAGTGCCAAATATTTAATTTGGTTCCGGCGCTTACACCCCCGTGTGGGTGTCGGACATTTTTAGTCAGCTAATTTCCGGCTGGCGTTATCTTGCTGGGTTTTCGGACTCACGTGATTTTTCTGATTCACCTTCGGGTGTTTCGAGAGTCTTCAACGGAGAGTTTGATCCTGGCTCAGGACGAACGCTGGCGGCGTGCTTAACACATGCAAGTCGAGCGGTAAGGCCCTTCGGGGT
>NZ_JBHXVO010000018.1:0-153769 GCF_042672265.1 Nocardia sp. NPDC127526
CGTAGAGGGTTCGGTAAATACTTACACGGCGACGCGGGGGGTTAATATCGCACCGGCGTCGCCGTTCGATCATCTCGAAGACGACGACAACGGAGGCGGTTCATGAGCGGCGCGGTGGAGATCCGGCAGGCGACTCCCGAGGAGTACGGCGCGGTCGGTGCGCTCACCGTCGACGTCTATGTGGGCGAGGGGTACATCAACCCCGATAGCGACTACGTCCCGGAACTCGCCGATACCGATACCCGGGCGGAGACCGCGCGCATTCTCGTGGCGGTCCACGACGGCCAGATCGTGGGATCGCTCACCGTCGCCACGCCCGGTACCCCGTTCGCCGATATCGCTCGTCCGGGCGAGCTCGAGTTCCGCATGCTGGCCGTGGCCAAGACCGCCCGCGGGCTCGGCGTCGGGTCCACGCTGGTGCGTCATGTGATCGATATCGCTCGCGCGGAAGGCTTCGACGCGGTGGTCCTCACCACCATGCCGCTCATGCAGGACGCCCGCCGCATGTACGACCGACTGGGTTTCATCCATGTGCCGGAACGGGATTGGCTGACCATGGCGGGCACCCCGCTGACCGTCATGCGCATGCCGCTGAACTGACCTCCGCCATAAAGCATTCCGCGCCGGTGCGCACGAGGCGCACCGACGCGAAACGGCGGCAGGGTGCCCGAGGGCACCGGAGTCTTATCCGAGAACGGTCGCGATTATCCCGGCGAGATAGCCCAGGCGCGCGACCTCCGAGGGCCGGAAGTCCGGTCCGCCCGGGCGGCCCAACAGCAGCACCTTCCCGGTATTGCCCAGCGGCGCGGCGGCCAGCTTGGTGTCCATGTCCCGCCAGAGCTGCGGCACCCATTCGGCTTCGCCGTCGAGGACCGCGGGCTTTTCCAGGGGCATCCACGGCGCCGAACCCGCCTGGGTGGACGGCGCGCTCTGCGAACCCACCACGCGGTAGGCGCCCTGCGGGCCGATATCGATGACGGTGCTCCAGCCGACGCGCAGCACCCGCGGCACGCCGTCGACGAGCACCTGCAGCCGATCGTCGCGGGCATTGGCGACCTGATCGATGAGCTCCAGCTCGCGGTGCGTATCCAGCATTCCCGAATACGGCCGCAGCGAGTCCACCTGCACGTCGTGCAGCGATTCGGCCGCCGTGATCAAGGTGTCGGGCAGCGCGCCCGGCGGGACCTCCACCACGATGTCGTCGATCGCGAAGCCGTCACCGCGTTCGACCACATCCAGCGAGAGGATGTCGGCGCCCACCGAACCCAGCGCGAGCGCGAGCGAACCGAGACTGCCTGGCCGATCCGGAAGTTGCACGCGAAGCAGGTAAGACACGTGCCTTCCTCTCTCTTTTCCTCAGCGACCGAAACCTTGGGGTGGATACCCGGCTTCGCCAATACTTACACCCTTGGTAGCCGGTTATCGAATCGAAGCAACCAGAGTGACCCGAGCCACTTACCGAATGGTTACCTATCGGGGCCGGACAGTCCAGCCGGGCACGACTCGCTAGGCTGTGTCTGGCCGAATCACACGCAAGAACCATGCTGAAAGGGGTCCCGCGGTGCCCGCCATCTCCAGGGACGAGGTTGCACACCTCGCCCGGTTGTCCCGGCTCGCCCTGACCGACGACGAACTCGATCTCTACGCCGGTCAGTTGGATTCGATCCTGACCCACGTCAAGCAGATCACCGAGGTCGCCGCCGACGTTCCCGCCACCGCGTCCCCGAATCCGGAGACCAATGTGACGCGCCCGGATGTGGTGCAGCCGTGCCTGACTCCGGATGAGGCGCTGTCCGGCGCTCCCGCGGTCGAGGAGCAGCGGTTCCTGGTTCCGCAGATTCTGGGGGAGGGCGAATGACCGACCTGACCAAGCTCAATGCCTTCGAGCTGGCCGAGAAGATCCACGCCCGCGAGGTGTCCTCGGTCGAGGTGACCGAGGCGCACATCCGGCGCATCGCCGAGGTCGACGGCGAGATCAACGCCTTCCTACACGTGGCCGGCGAGCAGGCGCTCGTCACCGCCGCCGAGGTCGATCAGGCCATCGCCGCGGGCCGGGTGGCCTCGCCGCTGGCCGGTGTTCCCTTGGCGCTCAAGGACGTTTTCACCACCACCGATATGCCGACCACCTGCGGGTCGAAGATTCTCGAGGGCTGGGTGGCGCCGTACGACGCGACGCTCACCACCAAGCTGCGCGAGGCCGGCATCCCGATTCTCGGCAAGACCAATATGGACGAGTTCGCCATGGGCTCCTCCACCGAGAACTCCGCCTACGGCCCCACCCGCAACCCGTGGGACAAGGAGCGGATCCCGGGCGGCTCCGGCGGCGGTTCGGCGGCGGCGCTGGCCTCGTACCAGGCCCCGCTGGCCATCGGCACCGATACCGGCGGCTCCATCCGCCAGCCCGCCGCGGTCACCGCGACCGTCGGCACCAAGCCCACCTATGGCACGGTGTCCCGCTACGGCCTGGTCGCCTGCGCGTCCTCGCTGGATCAGGGCGGCCCGTGCGGTCGCACGGTCCTGGACACCGCGCTGCTGCACGAGGTCATCGCCGGATACGACCCGCGCGACTCCACCTCCCGCAATGTGCCGGTGGCCCCGGTCGTGGCCGCCGCCCGCGAGGGCGCGAAGGGCGATCTGAAGGGCGTGAAGGTCGGCGTGGTGCGGGAACTGCACTCCGACTCCTACCAGCCGGGCGTCATCTCCTCCTTCGACGCCGCCGTCGCGCAGCTGAAGGATCTGGGCGCCGAGGTGATCGAGGTGTCCTGCCCCAACTTCGAGCACGCGCTGTCGGCTTACTACCTGGTCATGCCGTCGGAGGTGTCCTCGAACCTGGCCCGCTTCGACGCCATGCGCTACGGCCTGCGCGTCGGCGACGACGGGACGCACAGCGCCGACCAGGTCATGTCGCTCAGCCGCGAGGCCGGGTTCGGCCCGGAGGTCAAGCGCCGCATCATGATCGGCACCTACGCGCTGTCGGCGGGCTACTACGACGCCTTCTACGGGCAGGCGCTGAAGGTGCGCACGCTCATCGCGCAGGACTTCGACCGGGCCTACGAGACCGTCGACGTGCTGGTCTCGCCGACCAGCCCGTTCACGCCGTGGAAGCTGGGCGAGAAGGTCAACGATCCGCTGGCCATGTACCTGTCGGACCTGTGCACGCTGCCGACCAACCTGGCCGGGCACTGCGCCATGTCGGTGCCGTCCGGGCTGAGCGCGGACGACGGGCTGCCGGTGGGTCTGCAGATCATGGCCCCGGCGCTGGCCGACGACCGGCTGTACCGGGTCGGCGCGGCCTACGAGGCGGCGCGCGGGCCCATCGCCTGAGCGATCGCCCGAGCGGGAGAAGCCGATTCGGCTCCCGGCCGATGGAGACATCGGCCGGGAGCCGAAGTCTTTCAGGCGGGCCAGGTGAATTCCGGGTCGGTGGCGTAGTCCAGGCGGCGCTGATCCAGGGCCATGGCGACCATGGTCTGCGCGCCCGGGCCGATGATCCTGCGCAGCGGCGGGTTCGGATCGTTCACCAGCTCCAGCAGGGCGGCCGCGCCGACTTCCGGTGCGGCTTCGACCCATTCGCCCTCGGCGGGTTCGGCGGGCTCGGCCGGGGCGTCCTGCGCCGCGGCGGTCAGCTCGGCGACCAGCTCCGGGGTCGGATAGTCGGGCATGCCCAGGATGGCGGTGCGCACTTCCTGATACGCCGGAATGCCTGCGGCGAACTTCATGCTGGACTTGGCCCAATCGGTGTCGAAGCCGCCCATCTGCGCGATGGTCACCTTGATGCCGAATGGGCGCAGTTCATCGGCCAGCGAGGCGCTGAAGCCCTCCAGAGCCCATTTGCTGGCGTTGTACAGCCCGAACAGCGGCAGCGAGCCGACCGCGCCGACCGTCGAGATCTGCACGATGTGCCCGGAGCCCTGCGCGCGCAGCCGCGGCAGCGCCGCCTGCGAAACCCACAGCGCGCCGTAGAAATTGGTGTCCATCTGATCGCGAATCTGATCCTCGGTCAGCTCCTCGATGGCGCCGACCAGGCCGAAACCGGCATTGTTCACGATCACGTCGAGCGACCCGGTGAACTCGAAGGCCGCCGCCACGGTGTCGGACACCTGCTTGCGATCGCGCACGTCCAACGGCAGCACCCGCAGCCGCTCGGTGGCCAGATCGTCGAGGGCGTGTGGATCGCGCACGGTCGCCACGACATGGTCGCCGGCCGCGAGGGCCGCGACCGTGAACGCGCGGCCGAGCCCGCGGCTTGCGCCGGTAATGAACCAGGTTCGAGTCATCGAAGTCCTTTCCTTGCGAGACCTGTTTGTCTCGAGACAAATTTGCCAAAGTGGTTGACATGCCCCTCGAACCAGGGGGCGAGGCCGTCTCGCTGCGGCGATATCGTGGAGACGGGTAGGCTGCGACCCGTTAGACGCCATAAGAGGGATTGGGGAATGCTGCTACCGGGGGAAGTTTTCGCGGGCTATGTGATCGACCGTGAACTGGGCCGGGGCGGGATGGGATCGGTGTACGCCGCGCATCACCCGCGACTGCGGCGGCTGACGGCGCTGAAACTGTTGCATCCGGAAATGTTCGGCAACAACGAGACTCGTGTCCGCTTCGAGCGCGAGGCCGATGTGGTCGCACAGCTGGATCATCCGAACATCATTACCGTCTACGACCGCGGCGCCGAGGGCGAGCAGCTGTGGATCGCCATGCAGTACGTCGACGGCGTCGACGGGGCGGATCTGGGGCCGGACAACCTCACGCCGGAAGGGGCGGTGCAGATCATCGTTCAAACGGCGGCCGCGCTGGATTACGCGCACGGTAAAGGCGTCCTGCACCGGGATGTGAAGCCCGCCAATATCCTGCTGTCGCACTCCGCCGGGGCGGGTGCGGGGTTCTCCCAGCGAGTCCTGCTGAGCGACTTCGGGATTGCCCGCGTGCTCGGCAACGCCCCCATCACCCGCTCCGGGACGCTGACCGCGACGCTGGCCTACGCCTCGCCGGAGCAGCTGAGCGCGGTGCCCCTGGATCACCGTTCCGATCAGTACTCGCTGGCCTGCACGCTGTACCGGTTGCTCACCGGCGCAGGGCCGTTCGACGCGGACAATATCGCCGCCGTCATGCTCGGGCATCTGCAATCCGCGCCGCCGCCGGCGAGTTCGGTCAATCCCAAACTGCCGCAAGCGCTGGACGCGGTACTGGCGCGGGGGCTGGCCAAGGATCCGCAGGACCGATACGCCTCCTGCACCGAATTCGCCCAGGCCGCATTGCAGGTCGTGTCGCCGCCGGCGGCTCCGGTGCTGACCGATACCCGGCCGCTGCCGGTGGCGGCCGCGCCGATCCGGCGGGTGCCGGCGCATCTCGAGCTCGTGCACGGCTGCCTGCTCGGCAGCGCCATCGGCGATGCGCTGGGCGCGCCGGTGGAAATGCTGCTGCTGCGCGATATCAAGCAGCGGTTCGGGCCGCGGGGCGTGACCGGTGAGCGAAACAGCTACCGGGGCAAGATCTCCGATGAGACGCAGCTGACGCTGTTCACCATGGACGCGCTCATTCGCGGGTCGGTCCGGGTGCGCGCCCGCGGGCTCGGCGACGCCACCGACGGGCTGATTCAAGGCATCACCGTTGGGCTGGTGCAGGAATCGCTGCTGGTGTGGTTGCAGGGGCAGGGGATCACGGTGCCCGAACAGCCGCTGCTGCTGCGCAGCGGGCTGACCGGCTATGCGGAGCTCATGAGCTATCGCGGTCCGACGCATACGACCACCACGGCCATGCAGCGGGTGGCGGGTCAGTTGCAGCCGAGTGCGCCGCTGGGGACGCGCAATCGGCCGATCAATGATTCCAAGGGCTGCGCGGCGGTGGTGCGGTCGGTGCCGTTCGGTTTCACGCATTCACTGGAGTACGCCTTCGAAACGGCCTGTGACGCAGGGGCGATCACGCACGGGAATCCGGGCGGGTGGTTGCCCGCGGGGACGCTCGCCGCCATCGTGTTCGGGTTGTGCCGCGGCCTGGAGCTGCGGGCGGCGGTGGAACAGGCGCGCGCCGAGCTGGTTCGGCATCGCGATCACGAGGAGACCTCGCACGCGCTGGCCGCCGCCATCCGACTGGCGCACGGATCGGCGCGGTTGGGGAGTCCGATGCCCGCGCTGGAAGTGCTCGAGTCATTGGGTTCGGGTGTGGTCGGGCCCGAAGCCCTGGCGATCGGCGTGTATGCCGCCCTGTGCGCGGAATCGGTCGGCGGGACCCCGGAGCAGATCTTCCGCAATGGAGTCCTGTTGTCGGTCAACCATTCCGGGGACAGCGACGCCACCGGAGCGGTCTGCGGGGCGCTGCTCGGTGCGCGATTCGGGGTGAGCGCAATGCCGCAGCAGTGGCGGGCCGGGCTCGACGCGGCCCCCATCATCGAGCGGCTGGCCAACGATTTCTGCCGGGAGTTCGGGCCGAACCCGCCGCGCAACGCCTACGGCGAGCCCACCGACGAGTGGTACACCCGGTATCCGGGATAGGCGGGCGCGCACCGAGATCCGGGTTGGGCACTCGGGCCTCGGCACGCGGGCCTCAGCGCTGGGGCACCCCGTGCTCGGGATCTGGCGCTTGATTACCCGGTGCTCGGGACCAGGCGCTCGGGCGCTTGGTGCTCTGGGACCAGGCGCTGGGCACCAGCGCCGGTTAGCAGTCGGGGATTGCGGTGCCCTGATCTGCGCCGTAACGGTGACCGTGCCCGGCCGGGGCATCCAGTGCGCCCAGCAGGTCGACGGCGGTCTGCACGAAGCTGACGCCGGGGATCCATTGCGGCATCGGAGCATCCGGGCGCGTGCCCGCGAGATCCGGCGGTTTCCACAGCAGCGACGGCGACCAATGCACCACCGGGTCGGAAGAATTGGCCAGGACCGTCGCACCCGCGCGATGCACCTGCCCGGCGGGCGGCCCGGCCCACAGCACGCCGCAGGTGCGCCGATCCTGCGCGGCGTCGTTCGCGAAGATCGAACTGCCGCCCAGCGCACCGAGACTCTGCCCGTAGACGAACAGCCGCGGCGGATCCGGCATGTGCGCGACCCGTTCCTCGATCGCGGTGAACAGTGCCCGCGCCGACTCCTGTGCGGCGGTCCGCCCGAACAGGAATGTCACCCAGCTCGGCGCGGCCGAATACTGCAACCCGATCAGCGCCACATCCCCGCCGAACCGCTGATCGATCCCGGCGGCCGCCTCGCCATCGATCCACCCCGACCCGGTCGGCACGGTCACCACCAGATTCCGCTTCTCGAACCCGCCCGACCGCTCCAACTCCCGAATCGCCAGCTCCACCCGGGAATCCAGATCCGGAGCGGAATGCAATCCCACGTACACCCGCACCCCCTGCCCCGGATCCCCGGCGACGAACCGCCGCCCCTGCGCCCCCAACGCCGGCCAGCTGATGGCCGATTCCGGACTCCCCGACCGCGTCGGCGAAACCGGCTGCACCACAGCGGGATCGAACCGAGCGTCAGCGGCCGCGTAGGCGGCCTGCCGCCAGTCCACGATCCCGGGCACCACCACGAGCTGCGTGGCCACACCCAGCACGACGAGCCCCGCCACCGCCCGTGCCCGCCCCAATCGCCGTGCGGCCCAGCGCAGCCCACTCCAGCCCGCCGCAACCGCACCCACGATCAGCATCGTCCCCACACCCCAGTGCAGCCAGTACCCGGCCCCGATCCGCGCCACCCCCATGACATCCCGCAGCTGGTTCTGCCAATACCCCGCCCGCAGCATGGCCGCGACCACCAGAATCGCGGTCACCCCGAGCATGGGCTTCCGGAACCGCGCCCATCGCGAGGTCTCGATCCGCAAGCGGCGCAGCACAACCCGAGTGAGTCCAACTCCCGCCAGCGCCAGCATCACCAGCAGCGAAGTCAACACCGCCTGCGCCGACGCCGTGCGCGGCAACAGCCCGGGAGCCAGCGACGCGAGCACCCCGAGCCCAACCCCCGCGGTGGTACCCACCCGCGGCCACGCCATGACGCCACGCTCACGCCACGATGCGGGCCCGCGCATTCCACGCCGCATGCCTGGCCGTCGATCAGCCCCGGCATCTCGGCGCAGATCCTCCCCTGCATGGCGCAGATCTGGCTCTGCATGGCGCAGCTCTGGCTCTGCATGGCGCAGCTCTGGCTCTGCATGGCGCAGGTCTGGCCCGGCATGACGCAGGTCTTCCCCGGCCCGGCGCGGATCCTCTCCTGCATGGCGCAGATCTTCCCCGTCATTCCGGCGTGCTTTTGGCCGGAATCTACTGGGCTGGTGTGGATCCCGGCCAAGAGCATGCCGGGATGACGGATGGGGCTGCTCCGATGGCGAGTGGAGGTGCCCCGATGGCGAGTGGAGGTGCTCCGATGGCGAGTGGAGGTGCTCCGATGACGAGCGTGACTTCTGCTCGGTTGCTCGGATGATTTCGTCGGCTGCTCCGGTGCGGATGTCGGTCATCACGCCACCGCCGGAACGGTCAGGTCGACGCGACGGGCGCGGGCCGTGCGGATCAGCAAGAGCAGGAGGGCGAGGGAGCCGGTTGCCGCGAGGGCGAATCCGGCGATGCGCAGCGGGGCCGGGACGGTGTCGGAGGTGTCGTCGAACATGGCCTCGTGGACCGGGACGCCGTAGTTCTGGCGGATGGAGTTCAGGTCGACGGCCGTGGTGGCGATGCCGGCCATGACCTGGCATTGGGTGCGGGTGTAGGTGGTGGGTCGGGTGGCGCAGGAGGCGTGCATGCGCTGTTCGAGGCCGGCGTCGAGGGTTTGGCGGGCCCAGGGGCCGAGCGGCTGGTTGTGGGCGTCGGCGTAGCGAAGCAGGTCGTAGCCGAAATCGTGGGCCTTGCAGGCGAGATCGAATTCCGCGGGCAGCGGGACGGGGGAGGAGCAGTCGCCGCGGGGGTTGACCAGCAGACCGGATTCGAGGACGGGGCGGTAGCCGAACTCGGCCTCGAAATCGGCGGGGATGACGGCCGGATCCGGGTGCGCGGCAGTGGATTCCAGGATGGCGCGGCGGGCGGCGGTGTCCTCGGGGGCGGCCGGCGCGGTGGCCGCGACGGCGGTGGCGGGTGCGAACACCACGGCTACGGAGAACAGCATGGTCGCGGCGGAGGCCAAACGGATCGCTCTCATGGGAAACGACGCTAGAAATCGGGGTGATCTTGCCGCCTCACGCTGCGGGGCCGTTCCCGCATGCGCGGGCCGGGGGAGCAGGATGGGAGGGTGATACCGGAGTAGGGGGTGGCAGATACCCCGGCCGTATGAGGTCTGGAGCCGTAATGGTTTCTAGTGTCGTAGACATGCTCGGAACATCCCTGGCGCCCAAGCGCCGCCTCAAAAACGCGCGACTCTGGTTCGACGCGGTCACGGTGCTGGTGGCGCTGGTGTTCATCGCGGTGGCCTGGCCCACCCTGCACCTCACCCATCAGGTGCCGGCGGCGGCGCAGCCCTTCATCGCGGGGCTGGCCGCCTTCCCGATCCTGCTGGTGCGGGCGAACCCGGCGCTGGGCTGGGCCATCTCCGCCGGATCCGCGCTGCTCATCGCGCTGGCCATCCCGCATCAGCCGGGCAATGCGCTGCCCTTCCAGGTGATCCACATCCTGGCGCTGTTCGCGCTGGTGTTCGCGGTGGCGGTGCAATCGCCCATGCAGCTGGTCGGCGTGGTGTGGGTGGCGACCTCGCTGCTGTTCGGCACCACCATGGCCGCGACCGGGGACAGTTTCTCCGATGCGGGCTTCGGCTGGCCGGTGGCCATTACCGGGCTGGTGGTGCTGGGCCTGCTGGTGCGCTGGCTGGTGTCCTCGCGCCAGGCCCTGGTCCGGCAGGAGGAGGTGACCGAGCTGGAGCGGGCCCGCCGGGCGATCCTGGAGGAGAAGGCCCGTATCGCGCGCGACCTGCACGATGTGGTGGCCCATCACATGTCGATGGTGGTGGTGCAGGCGCAGACCGCGCCGTACCGGATCAATGATCTGTCCCCGGAGGCGCGGGCGGAATTCGAATCCATCGGCACCGGGGCGCGCTCGGCGCTCAACGAGATTCGCGGGCTGCTGGGAGTACTGCGGAGTGACGGGCAGCTGCCCGAGCATGCGCCGCAGCCCACCGCCGCCGATGTGCAGGCCATGCTGGAGGGCGCGCAGCGGGCCGGGGTGCCGCTCGCCTGGAGCATCGACGGCGTGCTCGCGGGCATTCCGGATACGACCGGGCTGGCGCTCTACCGCATCGTCCAGGAGTCGCTCGCCAATGCCTCGCGGCATGCGCAGGGCGCTCCGGTGCGGGTGCACATCGCCGTCGGCACGGCGCTGACCCTCACCGTCGAGAACGGCCCGGCCATTGGCGCCAGGCCCGCCGACCCCTCGGGGACGCCGGGCAGCGGTCTGACCGGTATGCAGGCCCGCGCCACCGCGGTCGGCGGCACCCTCAGCGCCGCGCCCCGGCCCGATGGCGGGTTCGTGGTGCACGCCGAGCTGCCGCTCGCACCTGTCCTCGCAGGTGAGGGTGGCGCCGTGGCACTGGAGTCCGGTATCTAGCGCGCCCCTCGGCTCCGAGCTGCCGTCGTTGCCGCCGGTTGCGGATGCTCCGCAACCGGCGGAGATCTGTGTGCCGATGTCCCTACCAGCGTGTCGGGGTGCGAAGCTGCCGTGGTGGCGGCTGTAGGTCGCCGGGCATGGCAAACTCGGTTGCGTGCGTGAGGTGGGACTATGGCGATAACGGTGTTGATCGCCGACGATCAGGCGATGGTGCGTGCGGGCTTCGGGGCGCTGCTGGCCGCGCAGCCCGATATCAGCGTCATCGGTGATGCGCCCGACGGGAAAACCGCTGTGGCGGAGGCGAAGCGGCTGCGCCCGGATGTGGTGCTCATGGATGTGCGCATGCCCGAGATGAACGGGCTCGATGCGGCGCGCGCGATTCTGGCGGCCGGGTTCGATCCGCCGGTGCGGGTGCTCATGCTCACCACCTTCGATATCGACGACTACGTCTACGAGGCGCTCGGCATCGGGGCCAGCGGGTTCATGCTCAAGGACGCGCCCGCGGAGGAGCTGGTGCGGGCCGTGCGCGTGGTCGCCGCGGGCGACGCGCTGCTGGCGCCGACGGTGACGCGCCGGCTCATCGCCGATGTGACCCGGCGCCGCAACAACACTCGCCGCGCCCCGGCGCCCGCGCTGTCCGCGCTCACGCCGCGCGAGCGGGAGGTGCTGGAACTGGTGGCGCGCGGTATGTCCAATGCCGAGATCGCCGAGAGCCTGTTCGTCGCGGAACAGACGGTGAAGACGCATGTTTCGAAGGTTTTCGCCAAACTGAATCTGCGCGATCGGGCGCAGGCGGTGGTGCTGGCCTATGAATCCGGGCTGGTCACCCCCGGCTGATCCGGAGCAGTGGCGCGCGGGCGCGCCGGCGGTAGGCTCACGGATCCGTACGTCACCGAAAAGGGGGTCGTAAGTGCTGAACAGCGGTGACGTGTTCGCCGGTTTCACCATCGAGCGGCTGCTCGGCCAGGGCGGGATGGGCTCGGTCTATCTCGCCCGCCACCCCCGGCTGGGGAAGCTGACCGCGCTCAAGCTGCTGAACCGGGAACTGTTCGCCGACAGGGAGATCCGCGCGCGTTTCGAGCGCGAGGCGGACCTGGTCGCGCAGCTGGACCACCCCAATATCGTCGAGGTCTACGACCGCGGCACCGAACACGATCAACTGTGGATCTCCATGCAGTTCGTCGACGGTATCGATGCCGCCAGCGTCAACCCCGTCATCCTGCCCCCCGAGCGCGCGGTGCAGATCATCGAGGGCGTGGCCGCCGCCCTCGACTACGCCCACTCCCGCGGCGTCCTGCACCGAGACGTCAAGCCCGCCAACATCATTCTGGCCCGCGCCGTGGCCGGCCACGGCGAACGCGTCTTCCTCTCCGACTTCGGCATCGCCCGCCTGCGTGAGGATTCCACCCACCTCACCCAGACCGGCATGTTCACCGCGACCCTCGCCTATGCCTCCCCCGAGCAGATGACCGGCGCCCACCTCGACCACACCACCGACCAGTACTCCCTGGCCTGCGCCCTCTACTGGCTCCTCATCGGCATCGGCCCCTACGACTCCCCCCACCCCGCCGAGTTGATCCGCGGCCACCTCCAACTCCTCCCCCCGCCGGTCAGCCTCCGCCGCCCCGGCCTCACCCCCGCCATGGACGCCGTCCTCACCAAGGCCATGGCCAAACGCCCCACCGACCGCTTCCCCTCCTGCACCGCCTTCGCCAAGGCCGCCCGCCGCGCCCTCACCGACCCCCGAATCCCCACGCCCCCACAACCACTGGGCACCACCTACCCCCCCGCCCCCACCTCCCAACCCGGCTACCAACCGGGATACCAAGCCCCGCCGCCGGGTTACACCCAACAGCCCGGCTACCCATCCGCCCCGCCGAACTACCCTGCGCCCCAGGCATACCCGCCCCCCGCCTATCCGGCCACGCAACAGGGTTATCCGCCCCCCGGCTATCCACCTCAGCCGCAAAGCTATCCGGCCCCGGGTTACGCTCCGCAACCCTCCCCACCTGCCCCGGGCTATGCCGCCGCGCCCCCGCAGCCCGCCGCTCCTCCGAATCGACCACAGCCCGCGCCGCCCGCGCAGCGCTCGCCCGATCCCTCCGAACAGCGCACCGACCTGCTTCCCCAGCCCGGAGCGCCCGCGCCGCCACCGGAATCGACCACACCCGAATCCGACGACGACGCAAGACGAAGCCCGCACGCGACCACACCCTCCGGCCCGCAGATATCGGAGCCGGAGCCGGGCGGTCCGCCCGAATCCAGTGCAGCCGCTGCGCACTCCGGTGAGGCAGCAACGGAACAGCCCGGGCAGCCCGAGCACGCACCGCGTGAGTCCGCACACCGCGGTGACCAGACATCGATGCCCGCGAGCGCTGAGCAGGAGGGGGAGGCGAGCCCGGCCGCTGGCGCGCCGCCTGAGTTCCGGTACGGCGGGCCCGTGGCCGCGTCGCCCGAATCCGGTAAAGCCGCAAGGCAGTCCAGTGGCTCGACAGCGGATCGGTCCGGGCTGCCCGAGCATGCACGGCGTGAGCCGGCGCACCGCGGTGACGAGGCATCTGCGCCCCCGGTCGCCAGCGAGCCGCAGCAGCGGAACGACGAATTCGAAGCGAGCGCACGTTCCTCGACTTCGGACATGTCGCCCGAATCCGGGGCAGTCCTGCGCCCCGGCTCCCCAGCCTCACAGCCGGATTCGACTGCGACAGCAGGTTCGCCCGAGCACGACGCGGGGGCACAGCAGACCGAGCCGGTGCCGCCGGGCGGGTATGACGATGAAGCCGTGGAAGCGGCGATCGCGGCCAATCTTGGGCCCGAGTGGGCGGGCCGGGCGTCGGCGGGACGGGCGGCCGACGCCGGAGATGCCGCAGGCGCGCCGGAGGTTTCGCCGCAGGGTGATGAGCCGTTGCCGGGGGAATCGGCTGCGGTGCAGCGGGCCGGTTCGGCAGGGCCACGCGGCCGCGATGCCGAACTCGCTGCGGCGGGCGACGCCGCTCGCGGCCCGGGGCAGCCCGACCATCCGGACGAAGATTCGCCGCATTCGACGACGGGTCTATTCGGAGTGGGCCCGACGCCCGAATCAGGCGATGACGCATCGCATCCGGGTGATGTCGGTGCTGGAGAGCCAGGTGTGCGGGAGGCATCCCGACTCAGCGATGCCGGCGAGCACCCATTCCGGACGACAGCCGGTGCGGCTGGGGACTCCGGCGCGGAGGAGGTAGGAGCGGCCGGGGATGGGCCGGGGTCGGTTGTCTATCCGGCGGGCGGGGAGCGGGGCTCGGCGGAGGCGGTGGAGCGCGCGCGGGCGCGGACGGATGTGATGCCGCTGGCGGGGGACGAGGGTGAGTCCGCGGTGAACGACAGCGGTGAGACCGGCTCGGTGGCGGGTGCGAAGCCGTATCCCGCTGGAGAGCTGAGGCATCCGGAGTCGGGGGCGTTCGTGCCGGTGCGCGATGAGGTCGAGAGCAGCGGGCCGGGGGTGGTTGCGCCCCATTGGGTGGGCGATGAGGCCGAAGGCAGTGGCACGGGGCGGGTGGCGCCTGCGTGGACGGGCGATGAAGTCGAGGGGAGCGGGGTGGGGCGGGTGCCGCCGGTGCTGGGTGGGGAGTTCGGGGCGTATCCCGGCGGGGGTGGGTTCGGGCCGGGGTATGGGCAGCAGCCGGGTGGGGGGTATCCGCCGGGATTGGTTGGGCCGCGGGAGCGGCCGCGGGCCGAGGCGTCGCAGACGACGGCGATGGTGGTGTTGGGGCTGGCGGTGGTGGCGCTGGTGTTGATGCTGGCATTGGTGGTGGTGACGCTGGGCGGGTGAGGGGTCAGGGGACGGCGTCTTGGGCCAGGACCATTTGGCCGGTGTCGACGAGGATCTGGCGGGCGCGGCGGCGCACCAGGCAGTTGTCGACGGTGCAGCACATGTGGATCTGCATGGCTTGGTGGGCCTGGGGGAGGGTTAGGTCGCCGGGGTCGATGGTGCAGTCGAAGAGATACATCATGGTGTCCGCCGGATGCAGCGCAGGGTCCTGTGCAAATAGCGGTCCGGCGCTGGTGCACGGGCGGCCACTGCGTCGGACCTGAGGCAAGCGTATCGAGATTCGGCCGCTCGCATGGGGAATACGCGTGCTCGCCGACAGTTGTTCACTGGCACGTATGGGTTGTTTGGTGCGCCCGGCTCGGGGACGAGTGGTCCAGACATCAGGGTTCCGGCTCTCACCGGGCGCGCCTCGAAGTACAGCACTCCGGCGACGACACAGCAATCGAAACCACACACCGCCGCGGAGTTTTTCGAAACCGCCAGGTCAGCATTCATAACGCATGGGAGCATCGTTCACAGTGACCGAAAACCGCCTTCGTGGGGGAGGATTCGATGTCCGACCATGGTTCCACTCTGCCGCGCCGCCAACTGGGGCGATACCTGCGCGAGGGGCGCATGCAATGCAATATGACCATCGCCGAGGCGGCCGGCCTGATGGAGTGGAGCGAATCGAAACTCCAGCGCCTGGAAACCGGTAACGCCGAGAAGATTCGGGTGCTCGATATCCGGGAATTGTGCCGTATCTACGACTTCGACGAGGAGTTCAGCGCCGCCCTGCTCGGGCTGGCCCAGCAGGCCAGTGTCAAGTCCTGGTGGCACGAATACGACGACCTCATTCCCGAGGGCTTCAATGTGTATGTCGGCCTGGAGGCCTCGGCCCGCGCGTTGATCTCCTATCAACCCGATCTGATCCCCGGCCTGATGCAGACCGCCGACTACGCACGCGTTCTCATCAGCGATTACTGGCCGGATGCTGCCGCCGACCAACTCGATCGCCGGGTGCAGTTGAAGATGCGCCGCCAGTCCCTTTTGACCAGAAAACGCAGCCCCGCCACCTTCGAGGTGGTGATCCACGAAACCGCATTACGCCGGGTCGTGGGCGCTCCGCAGATCATGGCGGCGCAATTGCGGCGCGTGGCGGACATGTCGACACTGCCATCGATAGCGGTTCGTGTACTACCCTTCTCCGCGGGCGTCCCGATCGGGCATACCGTCGGGCCGTTCGTGATTCTGGAATTCGGCCGGGACAGCGGAAACCGACCGGTCGAACCAACCGTGGTGTACCTGGAGAACTTTCTGGGCGACCTGTATCTCGAGAAGCAGGCCGCGGTCGAGAGGTATCACCAGGCGTACCAGTCCCTCCAGCGCGCGGCGCTGGATGAGGCGAGCAGTAGGGATCTCTTGCGGAAGGCAGCGAAGGAGTACGCGACGTGAACGAACCGTCCGGTGTCCGGTGGTTCAAGAGCGCCCGCAGCACAGGGGCGAAGGAATGCGTGGAAATCGCGTTCCTGGACAGCGGTGTGGGAGTACGCGATAGCAAGAATCCGACCGGTCCGAAATTATTTTTCGGTCCGGCCGAATGGGATCGGTTCACCACCGCGTTGGTGACCGGGCGCTTCGATCGCCGCTAGCGCGCGGCGCGGAACGGAAACGAATCGGGGCCCTCGCGCAAATGCGGGGGCCCCGATCCATAGGCGACGAAGGTCAGCCGAAGAAGGCCGCAGCTTCCCGGTAGCGTTCCTGCGGAACCAGTTTCAGCTGTTTGGTGGCTTCCGACAACGCCACCAGTTCGATTTCGGTCCCGCGCAAGGCCACCATTTGCCCGAATTGTCCGGCGTGCACGGCTTCTGCCGCATGCACGCCGAAACGCGTGGCCAGCACCCGGTCATACGGCGTGGGCGTGCCGCCGCGCTGCACATGGCCGAGCACGGTCACCCGCACCTCCTTGCCGATGCGCCGCTCGATCTCCGGCGCCAGCTGCTGCGCCACGCCGGTGAACCGCACGTGCCCGAACTCGTCGATCCCGCCGTCGCGCAGGCTCATGGACTTGGGATCGGGCGTGGCCCCCTCGGCCACCACGCAGATGAAATGCGAATCCCCGCGCTGGAAGCGCCGTTTCATCATGGCGCACATCTCGTCCACATCGAAGGGCACCTCGGGCACCAGCGTCAGGTGCGCGCCGGAGGCCATACCGGAGTTGATGGCGATCCACCCGGCATGCCGGCCCATGACCTCCACCAGCATGACGCGCTGATGCGATTCCGCCGTGGTGTGCAGCCGGTCGATGGCCTCGGTGGCAATGGAGATGGCGGTGTCGTGCCCGAAGGTGGTGTCGGTGCAGTCGATGTCGTTGTCGATGGTCTTGGGCACGCCCACCACGGGCACGCCCTCGTCGGCCAGCCAGCTGGCCGCGGTCAGCGTGCCCTCGCCGCCGATGGGGATGAGCGCGTCGATGCCATTGTCGTCGAGAGTCTGCTTGATGCGGCCCAATCCGGCGCGCAGCACATCCGGATTGGTGCGGGCGGTGCCGAGAATGGTGCCGCCCTTGGTGAGCAGCCGGTCGGTGCGGTCGTTGTTGAGGATCTGGATCTTGCGATCCTCGAGTAGCCCCCGCCACCCGTCCTGGAAGCCGACGATCGCATCCCCCCAGCGGCCGTTCGCGGTACGAACGACGGCTCGGATCACGGCGTTCAGGCCAGGGCAGTCCCCGCCTCCGGTCAAGACTCCGATGCGCATGTGACCTATCTTGCCCCGAGTCCGGGAGTCCGTGGGGCGCACCCCCGTGAACCGCTGGTTAAGACCTGGGCGATCCGCCGGTCACCGCGCGCTTCAGCAGACCCCGCCCTGCAATTCGTCCAGATGCTCGCCGACCAGCGCCGCCACCTTGTTGAGCATGACGGTGCCCTCGTCGAAGGACCCGGAGCTGGGCGCCGCCGCCATGGCCACGGCCACCTGCCCGCGCTCGACCGGAATCAGCCCGAACTGCCGGACCAGGTAGTTCCCGCTGGTGTCGGGTCCCCAGCCGCCCTTGAATTCGGCGCCGTCCAGATTGCCCAGCCCCCAGCGCTGCCCGTAGCTGATCTGCCCCATGAGACCGGTGACGCTGTCGGACTCCGGCAGGCACGGCAGCTTCGCGGCGAAGCGCACCTGTGCGTCCAGCGACCAATCCGCCTGTCCGAAGGCGGAATACTCCGAGCGGGTCCGGGTGGCGGGAACCTTGGTGACCGCGTCGCCGCCCTCGCGCAGCACCGCCTCCACGGCTTGGGCCGCGGCGGCGGGCGCGCCGAGGGACTGCCAGAGCACATCGGCGGCCGAATTGTCCGAGTAGGTAATGGCCGTGCTCGCGGTGCCCGAATAGCCGGAGTTCTGCCGCAGCGCCGCCAGCGCCAGCGGCACCTTCATGGTGGACCAGGCCGGGCCGCTGCTCCAATCGCCGAGGGTCACCACGCGATCCCCGCCCACCGGCAGAATGGCCAGGGCCACCTTGCCGTTGAGGGCCGGGCGTAGCTCATTGCTGAAATCCCAGGCGAGACTGCCGGGCATGGCCATGACGATGCCCGCGGTGGTGGTCGCGGGCCCGCCGGCGGCGCTGGTCGTGGTGGGCACCATGACCGGATCCTCGGTGGAGCAGCCGACGGCCCCGGCCAGTAGCAAGGCCACCGCACCACAGCCCGCCGCGCGTGCGAAGCGGCGGAGGGGCCGAAGCCGCCCGCCCTTACTGTCAGCGGCGCGCGATCGCGATGCGTCCACCCGGTTTACCTCCGTACGTGTCCGGGTACATGTAAGTCCCTGTTCCTAGCGGACACACGTAAACCCGTCAATTCGCAAGGGATTGTTGTGCGTCCGGGCGGCAGGGTCAAACGCAGTGCGTATAGCCGCATTTCAGCGTCAGCGGTGATATTCCCTGCGGCTCAATGGCGACAGTGCCGAATCGAGTGACGACACCGCCCCCGCGTCAGTGGCTGCACAGCCCGCCGTGCAGGTTCGGTAGGTGCTCGCCGACCAGCATGGCCATCTTGTCCATCATGTCGGTGGCGTCCTCGAACGAGCCCGACTCCGGCTCGGCGGCCATGGCCACCGCGATCGGCCCGGACAGCGTTGGGATCAAACCGAACTGGCGAACCAGGTATTTGCCGGTGTCGTCGTGCGGCCCCCAGCCGCCCTTGAATTGCGCGTCGATCAGCCGGCCCAGCCCCCAGCTCTGGCTGGGCGTGATCTCGCTCATGAACGTGACCACCCGGTTGGCCATGGGCAGGCAGGGCAACTGCGCCGCGAAGCGCACCTGATCGGTGAGCGTCCAATCGGTGGCGCCGAATTCGTAGAGCTGATTGCCGCCCAGCGCGGCCAGCTGCGAGTGCCGGGACCCCACATCGGTGTTCATGTCTCCGGCCTCGTGCAGCACCGCCTCCACCGCGTCGGCGGCCTCGTTGCCGGTGCCGAGGGAATCCCAAAGCGCCTGCGCCGCACCATTGTCCGAATAGGTGATGGCGGCCTCGGCGGTATCGCGCAGCCCCTCGGGATCATTGCGCAGCGCGGCCAGCGCCAGCGGCACCTTGATGGTCGACCAGGCGTCGCCGACGACCCAGTCGCCCAGCACCGTCATGTCCCCGCCGCCGACCGGCATGATCGCCAGCCCGACGCTGCCGTCCAGTCCGGCCTCCAGATCGGCGAAATCGGCTGCGAGAGAAACGACATTGGGCAGGCCGAACAGATCCGGCAGGGTGGGTCCGATCATCGACATGCCCGGGCCCCCGACGGCCCCCAGCGCCACGGCGGCCGGATCGGCCACCGGATTGCCCGTCACCCGGTCCGCTCCGCACGCGGAGACCGCGAGCAGCGCCGCCATCGCGAGGCCTCGGGCAACAGCCTTGCGACAGGCCGGAATAGGGTCAGTAGACATACACCACCGCGTTCTCGCCACCCGTGCAGGTGACCAATTTGCCTGTGGCCGTACAGCTCATCGTGTACGACCGGTTGGTGACCGGGCTGACCGCCACCACGCTGGTCGCCGTCCCCGGCCGCCCAGCCGTCGCGTCAGCATACGCCCGGCGCACTTCTTCCGCGAAAGGACAACTGGTGACACCGTTTCCGATGGCGGAGGTGGTGTAACCGCTCAGGGCGGAGTACACCTTCGCGCACGGCGTGGCGCCGGCCGGCAACTGCACCGTGGTGGGCGCCGCGGAGGTCGTCGTAGTGGGCGGTTGGGTCAGCGGCACGGTGATGTTCGGATCGTCCTGCGCCACCGTCGTCTTCGGTGATTCGGAACCGGAGCGGTCCAGGACTTGCCAGCCCACCGCGCCCGCGATGGCGGCAATGGCGATCACCAGCACACCGATGGCCATCGGCACCGCGATGGACGTGCGCGAGGACCGCCGCGGCGGCGGCTGCGGATCCTCGTAGCGCGGATGATCCGAGGTCGGATACAGCGACGGGTCGGGCGCGGGCGCGTACGGAAAGTCCTGCGGCTGGGCGTGTCCCCACACCGGCTGCTGCTGTTGGGGCCCGCGCGGCTGCGCCTGCTGCGGCAGCGGCGTGTAGTGCAGATCGCTGACCCGCACCACGGTCGGATCGGCGGGCACGATGACCGGCAGATCGCTGGTGGCCGGCTGCTCCTCGCCCACGGCGGGGAAACTGCCCGTGGTGTACGGCGGATAGTTCCCGGTATTCGGTTGCACCACAGTGGGATCGGTATTGCGCACCGGGGGCGTGTTCCGGACCGTGGGCGCGGCTGCCGGCGGTTCCGGCGCGGGCGGCACGGTGCGCCCGCGCGGCAGCACCTCGGTCGGCGGCGCCGCCACCATGCCGCCGCTGAGCGCGGTGCGCGCGGCCCGTGCGAACTCACCCGCGGTCAGATAGCGCGCGGCGGGATCCTTGGCCAGCGCCCGCGCCACCACGGCGTCCAGGGCCGGGGGAATCCCGCTCTGCTGCGTACTCGGGCGCGGCGGCGGATCCGAGAGGTGCGCGCGGATCAGCACACTCATATTGTCGGCCGGGAACGGCTTGCCGCCGGTGAGGCATTCGTGCAGCACGCAGCCGAGCGAGTAGATATCGGCCCGCCCGGTCACCGGTCCGGAGTCGAAGCGCTCGGGAGCCATGTAGGCGTATGAGCCCACGGCGCTGCCCGCGATGGTGAGCGTGGTGTCGCCCTCGGCGCGGGCGATGCCGAAGTCGGCGAGATATGCGAAATCCGCATCAGTGACAAGGATATTGGCGGGTTTCACATCCCGGTGCACAAGACCCGAGTAGTGCGCGGCGTCCAGCGCGGCCGCGATCTGGTCGATGACATTGACCGCGCGCAGTGGCGCCATGGTGCCCTGGAAGTCGAGCAGGCTGCGCAGATCCTGGCCGCGCACCAGCCGCATATCGATGTAGAGCACACCGTCGATCTCGCCCCAGTCGTGGATGGGGATGATGTGCGGTTCGGCCAGCCGCGCCGCGGCCTGTGATTCGCGGCGGAAACGCTCCTGGTAGGAGGGATCTTTCGCGAGCTCGGCGGGCAGCAGCTTGAGCGCGACCACCCGATCCTTGACGGTGTCGTAGGCCTCGTAGACCTCACCCATACCGCCTCTGCCCAGCAGCGAGCGCAACTCGTACGGCCCGAACCTGCCGCCGGCCCGTGATGGCGGTGCTTCCACCCCGTCAAACCTCCAACTCCCGGGAGGGCAACGACGAAATGTCCGCGACCCACCCCTCTAAGAAGTGGATTCTCCGGGGGAAACTACACCGTGGTCAAACGCGAAGACGATCGCCGCCGCCCGATCCCGTAACCCGAGCTTCCCGAAGATGTGCCCCACGTGGCTTTTCACGGTCACTTCGGAGATGCCGAGCTCCTTGGCGATCTCGCCATTGAGGCGGCCGCGGCCGATGAGTTCGAGAACTTCGAGTTCACGCACGGTGAGTTCGGACAGGTGGGTGTCGCCGGGCGCGGGCGTGGGACGTGCCGACCGGTATGCGGTCAGCACGCGCGGCGTCACCGAGGGATCGAGCCACGCGCCGCCCGCCGCGACGGTGCGCACGGCCCGGATCAGATCCTCGGCGGGGGAGTCCTTGAGCAGGAACCCCGCCGCGCCCGCGCGCAATGCTCCCGATAGCAATTGATCATCATCGAAGGTGGTGAGCACCAGCACCGGCGGCGCGTCCGGTCGCAGCCGCAGCGTCCGGGTGGCCTCGATGCCGCCGATGCGCTTCATCCGCAGATCCATCAGCACCACATCCGGCCGCTCGGCCGCCACGGCGGCGGGCACCTCGTCCCCGTCGGCGCATTCGCTCACCACGAAACCGTCACGGCGGCGCAGGATCCGGCGCAGCCCGCCGCGCACCAGTTCCTGATCGTCCACGACGAGCACGGAGACGAGCTCCTCATCCGGTTGCGCGGTCACGCACCCTCCTGAATCTCCTTGGGCGCGACCGGATCCGGGCGGGCCTCGAACTTGCGGGTCATCGATTGCAGGGCGGTGCGCAGGGAATCCTCGGCGGCATTGGCGAGACAGCCGAGGCTGGTCACCGGGATGCCGGTGAGCGGAATCTGCGCGTGCACATGCCAGCCGCCGTCGACGGGGCCGGCGGTGAGCGCGCCGTCGAGCAGCCCGATGCGCTGTCGCATACCGGAAATGCCCATGCCGCGTCCCGGGCGCGCGGCGGCCCCGGCGGGCAGCGTATTGCTCATATCGAACCGGATATCCTTGGCGCATATCTTGATTCGCAGCTTCGCGTCCGCGCCGGGCGCATGCTTGGCGATATTCGCCAGCGATTCCTGGCTGATCCGGTACAGCGCCAGCCCGACACCGGCCGAGACCGCGGAGGTATCGCCGTCGAGGCGGTAGTCCACCGTCATGCCGGCGCGGACGAAATCCGCCACCAGATCACCGATATCCGCCAGGTCCGGTTCCGGGGTCTGCGAGGCCGGCCGTTGATCGAGCAGGCCCACCGTGCGCCGGATATCGGCCATGGCCTGGCGGCCCAGCCGTTCCGCGTCGGTGAGCGCGTCCACCGCCTCGTCCACATCGCGATCGGTCTGCAGGGCATGCCGGGCGGCGGTCACGTGCAGCAGCGTGATGGACAGCGAATGCGCGATCACGTCGTGCACCTCGCGGGCAATGCGGCGGCGTTCGTCGTCTGCGGCCTGCACGGCTCTGACCTCTTGATTCTCGCGCTCCTGGAACAGGTAGCGGCGTTGATAGTTCAGCAGCTGCCCGACCATCCAGCCGCACAGGATGCCCACCACCCAGACCGGCAGCGGCAGGTCGACATGCCCGATGGAACTGAAGAAGACCAGTTCGCCCAGCATGGCCAGGGTCACCGGGATGCTCGCCAGCATCGGCGTGATGGCGGCGATCTCGCCGGCGGCGGCGAACAGGATGAACGGCGCGATATCGGTGGGCACCGGCTGCGCGAGGAACAGCGCCGCGGACGACATCGTGAATACGGCCACGATCAGCGGTTTGGGCAGGACGCCCAGGAAGGCGTACAGCGGCAGGTGCAGGTTGAGCACCACCAGGGCGACGACCGGCAGGATGCTCGGGCCGTAACCCTCCTGGTATCGATGGAGCATCGCGATGATCCCGACCACCAGGACGACCAGGTCTATCAATGCGACCACCGGGGCCGGATAGCCGTACTCGGTGCGCTCGACATTGCGCCGGAACTCCTCGGCGGGATTCCGGATGAACCGGCGGATGCGCGCCGCGCTGGTCCGCGGCAGGGCCCGCAGATCCCGCAACGCCTGCCCGAGGGCTGCCGGGGTGGCGTTGGTCACGTTCATTCTGCAAGGCTAATGGCCGATGTTGACGGCGTACATCGTGCGGGAGCAGGGGCACGGCTCCTACCGGGGTAGGAGAGCAAGTCGCGTCCGGGGCACGACGACAGGAACACGGCCCGTCCGTAGCGTCGGGTGTATCGGCACAGTGCCCGATCACAACCGAGATCACCGGGCGCGTTACGAAAGGCTGGGGGCCATGTCCTGGGCAGACCTGCACGCACGCACCGACATCCTGCACGCCGTCCTCGACCGGGCGGCCCGGGATCCGTTCGATCCCACCCTGTTCGACGACCTGCCGGGCCTCGACCGGCTCTTCGGCGGACCCGACGGCGTGCTGCTCGCACTGCGGCACCGCTGGGAGAACCATCTCGTCGTGAAACTGGAACACGCACTGGCGCAAGGCAAATCGGTGGTCGACGTGCACAACGAGCTCACCGCCGAGCAGCCCGCGCTGCGCGCGATCCTGGACGCCTACGACACCGATCGTCTCTACCGCAGCCCGCGACCGCGGGCGCTGGCCAGCTGAGCCATCCGGCAGCCGGCCGATCAACGAGGGGAAATCACCATGCTGGAACTGACCGACGTCGTCAAGGAATACCGGGTGGGGGAACAGACCGTCCGCGCGCTGGACGGCATCAGCCTGCGCATCGAGGCGGGCGAGTTCACCGCCATTATCGGGCCGTCCGGCTCGGGCAAGAGCACGCTGCTGCATCTGCTGGGCGCGCTGGACACTCCGGGTTCCGGGTCGATCCGATTCCAGGACAAGGAGATCGGCGACCTCGACGACGATCGGCAGTCCGAATTCCGGCGACATCAGGTCGGTTTCATCTTCCAGTTCTTCAACCTGCTGCCCACCCTGTCGGCATGGGAGAACGTGGCCATCCCGAAGCTGTTGGACGGCACCGGATTGCGCAAGGCCAAGCCGCGCGCCCTGGAGCTGCTCGAGCTGGTCGGCCTGGCCGATCGCGCCGAGCATCGGCCGGCGGAACTGTCCGGCGGGCAGATGCAGCGGGTCGCGGTGGCGCGGGCGCTCATTATGGACCCGCCGCTGATCCTGGCCGATGAGCCCACGGGCAACCTGGATTCCAAGACCGGCGCGTCGATTCTGGAACTGCTCGGCGACATCACCAAGCAGGGCAATTCCGTGGTGATGGTGACCCACGATATGGGCGCGGTGCGCTACTGCGACCGGGTCATCACCCTGCGCGACGGCCGCATCGGCGCCACCGAGCGGGTGGAGCGCGGCGATGACGGCAAGGTGCGCGCCATTCCGGAGGCGTTCCGCAAGGCCACCGATTTCGGCGGGACCGACACCGACGGAGCCGCTTCCGATGACGCCGCCTCCGATGACGCCGGGGCCGCCTCCGATGATGCCGGGGCGGTGCGCGCATGATTCGCGCGGTCTGGGATCGACTGCGGCTGTTCAATATCGGTGAGCTCCTCGCCCACCGCGGCCGCACCACCATGTCCATGGTCGTCATGGGAATCTCCGCGGGACTGCTGGTCTCGGTGTTCAGCATCTCCGGATCCATTACCGGCTCGGTGGACAAGCTCACCCGCAGCCTGGGCGGCAATGCCGCGCTGGAGATCAGCGGCATCACCGATGCGGGCTTCGATCAGCAACTGCTGCAACAGGTCCGGAGCACCGCCGGGGTGCAGACGGCCGTGCCCATGCTGCGGCAGTCCATCGGCGCCGACGACAACCGGGCCCTGCTCATCGGGGCCGACGCCAGCGTCTCCGAACTCGGCAGCGATCTGGACGGACCACTGCGAGATCAGGCGAGCAAGCTGCTGACCGTGTCCAACGGCGTTCTGGTGGGCGCGGGCATGGGGCTCGCCGAAGGTGAGAAGCTCCAGTTCGGCGCGGTCACCGCGACAGTCGCGGGCGTACTCGACGACGAGACCTCGCAACAGCTCAACGGCGGGCACATCGTGATCACGATGCTGCCGGTGGCGCAGAAGATCACCGAGCGGGCCGGGCGGCTGGATTCCATCCAGATCATTCCCGCCGCGAATGCCGATGTGGCACAACTGCGCTCGGCGCTCACCGAGGCGGTGGCCGGTCGCGCCGTCGTCGCGGATCCGGGACTGCGGGCGGCACAGGCGGGCGGCACCGTGCAACTGGTGCGCTACTCGACACTCGCCTCCTCGGCCGCGGCGCTCATCGTGTCCGGGTTCCTCATATACAACGCCATGAGTATGGCGGTGGCACAACGCCGTCCGGTGCTGTCGCTGCTGCGCGCCATCGGCGGCCGCCGCGCGCCCATGGTGCGGGACCTGATCGTGGAGGCGGCGCTGCTCGGCCTGCTCGGCGGCCTGATCGGCTCGCTGATCGGCGTGCTCATGGGCCGCGGCGCCATCGACCGGCTGCCCGCGGCCATGCTGAACGCCGTGGAGGCGCGCACCGAATACATGGTGCCCGCCTACGCCATACCCGTCGCCATCGCGGCCTGCGTGGCGGCCAGTGTCGCCGCCGCCGCCATCGCGGCCCGCCAGGTGTACAAGGTGGAGCCCATCGAGGCGCTCGTTCCGGTGGGCGTGTCCACGGCGGACAAGGCGAACCCGATGCTGCGCTGGGGCGCGGTGGTGCTGGGCGTGGTGCTGGTCGGGGCCGGAATCTTCATGGCCAACGGCGATTTCGGCCGGCTGTCAATGACCGCCAGCGCGCTGTCCATCGGCGGCGCGGTCATGTTCTGCTTCGCCGCCACCGGGCCGATCGTGCGCGCCACCGCGGCGGTCGCCCGGCTCTTCGGCGCACCCGGCGCGCTGGGCGCGACCGCGGTGGAACGCTCGCCGCGGCGGGTGTGGGCCACGGCCATGACGGTCATGATCGGCGTCACCGCCGTGGTGGCCATCGGCAATGCCACCCGCAATATGGTCGATTCGGCGGGCGAGACCTTCGAGGGCCTGGGCGTCACCGATGTATTCATCAGCCCCAGCTCCATGCAGGAGTTCCCCACCGGGCCGATCCTGCCCGCCGACCTGAAGGCCAAGGTCAGCGCCGTACCGGGCGTCGAGGGTGTGGGCTCGGCGCAGATGGCCTTCGCCACCCTGGGCGGCGGCCGGGTCATGTTGCAGGCCTTCGAGGAAGGTCAGGGACGCAGCACCGTCACCGACGGCCTGAGCGCGGACGTGTTCCGCCGCATGGCACTCGGCGAGGGCGTGGTCGTATCCCGCGACGTGGCACGGTCATTGGATGTGAGCAAGGGGTCGATGCTCGAGCTACCGACCGCGACCGGCATCCACCGGGTAGAGGTGCTGGACGTCGTGCCGTACTTCTCCGCCATCGCAGGCGTGGTGCTCATGGATCTGGAGATTCTGCGGCAGTGGTATCAGCGGCCCGGGGAAACCATTCTCGGCGTGGACTTCCTGCCCGGCGCGGATCCGGCGCAGGTGCAGGCCGCCATTCGGGACGTGGTGCCCGCCGAGCTGCATGTGGAATCCGGCGCCGACTCGGTGGCCGCCATCTCCTCGAGCCTGCAGCAGGGCACCTCGCTCAGCTCCTCCATCCTCTGGATCGTGGTGCTGGTGGCCACCGTCGCGCTGCTGAACACGCTCATGCTGTCGGTCCTGGAACGCCGCCGCGAGCTCGGCGTGCTGCGTGCCATGGGCACCAGCCGCCGGTTCCTGCTGCGCGCGGTGCTGGCCGAGGCCGCGGGCATCGGTGTGGTCGGGGCGGGGCTGGGCCTGGCCATCGGCGCGGCCGTGCACTATCTGGTCACCATCGCCATGACCAATACCGTCTCGGTCGACGTCGCCTACCAGCCCAGCCCGCTGCTGCTGGTGTACGCCGTCATCGCATTGGTGCTGGCGCTACTCGGCTCCATCCCACCCGCGGTGCGAGCCGCGCGGCTGCCGATCGTGGAGGCCATTGCCGCCGACTGATACTGCTGCGCCTCATGCGGGCCGCATTTCATAGGATGGTCCGCATGAGCGCAGCCACGGTCGAGTTGATGGACTACTCCGACGTCATTGCACGGTACGAGCCGGTGCTCGGTATGGAAGTCCATGTCGAGCTGGGCACCGCCACCAAGATGTTCTGCGGATGCCCGACCGAATTCGGCGCCGAGCCCAATACCCAGGTGTGCCCGGTCTGCCTGGGCCTGCCGGGCTCGCTGCCGGTGGTGAACGAGAAGGCCGTGGAGTCGGCGATCCGCATCGGCCTGGCGCTGAACTGCTCCATCACCCCGTGGGGCCGGTTCGCGCGGAAGAACTACTTCTACCCGGATCAGCCGAAGAACTACCAGATCAGCCAGTACGACGAGCCCATCGCGACCAACGGCTACCTCGATGTGGTGCTCGATGACGGCTCCACCTTCCGGGTCGACATCGAGCGCGCGCACATGGAGGAGGACACCGGCAAGTCGCTGCACGTCGGCGGTTCGACCGGCCGCATTCACGGCGCCTCGCACTCGCTGCTGGACTACAACCGCGCCGGCGTGCCGCTCATCGAGATCGTCACCAAGCCGATCACCGGCGCGGGGGAGCGGGCGCCCGAAGTGGCGCGCGCCTATGTGACCGCGCTGCGCGAGGTGCTCAAGTCCCTGGACGTGTCGGACGTGAAGATGGAGCAGGGCTCGCTGCGCTGCGACGCCAATGTCTCGCTCATGCCCATCGGCGCCAAGGAATTCGGCACCCGCACCGAGACCAAGAACGTGAACTCGCTCAAGAGCGTCGAGGTCGCGGTGCGCTTCGAGATGCGCCGCCAGGCCGCGGTGCTGGCCGGGGGCGGCACCATCATCCAGGAGACCCGCCACTTCCACGAGACCGACGGCTCCACCTCCTCCGGTCGTGTGAAGGAGACCGCCGAGGACTACCGCTACTTCCCGGAGCCCGACCTCGAGCCCATCGCGCCCGACGCGGCGTGGGTCGAGGAGCTGCGCGGCACCATCCCGGAGTACCCGTGGCTGCGCCGCGCCCGCATCCAGGCGGACTGGGGCCTGTCCGACGAGGTCTTCCGCGACCTGGTGAACGCCGGGGCGCTGGACCTCATCATCGCCACCGTCGACGCCGGCGCCTCGGTCGAGGCCGCCCGCGCCTGGTGGGTGAACTCCCTGACCGAAAAGGCCAAGGAGCGCGAGGTTTCCATCGAGGACCTGCCCATCACCCCCAAGCAGGTCGCCGAGGTGGCCGCGCTGGTCGAGGCCAAGACCATCAACAACAAGGTCGCCAAGCAGGTCGTCGACTTCGTCCTCGCCGGCGAAGGCGACCCGGCCCAGATCGTCGAATCCAGGGGCCTCGGCATGGTCTCCGACGACTCCGCCCTCCAGGCCGAGGTCGACAAGGCCCTCGCCGCCAACCCGGACATCGCCGAGAAGATCCGCTCCGGCAAGGTCCAGGCCGCCGGCAAGGTCGTCGGCGACGTCATGAAAGCCACCCGCGGCCAAGCCGACGCCGCCCGCGTCCGCGAACTCGTCCTGGCCGCCTGCGGCGTCGAAGGATAAGTAAGGGTTTCGGGGGCCTGGCCCCCGTTCCCCCTCGGGCGTACCAAGGGGGCCTGGGCCCCGCTCCTGCCTCCGGCGTACCAAGGGGGCCTGGGCCGCGCTCCTGCCTCGGGCGCAGCTAAGGGGGGTTTCGGGGGCTTAGCCCCCGCTCCCTCCTCAGCCGCAGCGGTGAGGTTGACCCTGACGCAGGGTCAACCTCGCAGCATGAGCGGCATGACTGCGAAAGCCGATGCACTCCAGCACTTCACGGTCCACCACGACGGCGTCGTCATTCCTGTCTCGCACGGCGGCCGCGGACGGCCGCTGGTGCTGTGCCCCGGGCTGACCTCGAGCCGGGCCGAACTGCATGAGCTGGGCGGATTCCTGCGGCGCGATCACCATGTGATCAGCTTCGACCTGCGGGGGCACGGCTTGTCCTCGGCCGCCGATCGCTACGCCTTCGAGGCGTTCGCCGGTGATTTCGCCGCGGTGATGGCGGCGGTGGAACGGCTCGATCTGCCCGCGCCGCCCGTGCTCGCGGGCCATTCCTACGGTGCGGATCTGATCGTGCACCATGCCGCCGAATTCCCTGGCGTCGCCGCCGAACTCGTGCTCATCGACGGCGCGAACCCGATTCCCGAACCGTTCATCACCGAGGCCGACCTGCCGGAATTCCGGGAGCTGTGGGAGAACCTGGCGACGTGGCAAGAGACCTTGAAAGGTACCCCGCGTCAGGTACTGCTGACTCCACGGCAGATTCTCGACCTGAACCTCGAACTCGATGTGATCCGCACGGAACAGACCCTCGATCGCTTTCGCGCCATCGACTGCCCGATCACCATGATCATGTCGGCCGCCATGGCCGGGCACGGCACCGAAGGTCGCACGCCGCAACGCAATCGGAACTGGCGGGCGGGCATAGAACGGCTCGTCCGCGAGCTGCCGCAGATCTCGGTCACCTGGCTCGAGGCCACGCACGCGCTGGTCGTCACCCACGCCCGCGAGATCGCGGGCAGACTGGCCACATGTTGACCATCGGCGAGCTGGCGTCCTATGCCGGGGTGACGGTGCGCGCGGTGCGGCACTATCACGCCAAGGGACTGCTGCCGGAACCGGAACGGGACCACTCCGGCTATCGCCGGTACGACGCCGCCGCCGTGGTCGAGCTGATCAGGATCCGGACCCTCGCCGAGGCCGGGGTTCCGCTGGCGCGGGTGCGGGAGCTGCTCCGGGCGGACCCGGAGGAGTTCGCCGCGGCCGTCGCGGAGATCGATGAGCGGCTGCAAGCGGAGATCCGGCAGCGGGAGCGGCACCGCGAGCGGATTGCCCGCCTCGCCGCGGGCGACAGCCTGGCCCTGCCGCCGGAGGTCGTCGAATTCCTCGACCGGATGCGGTCGCTCGGCGTCGACGAGCGGATCGTCCGGGTCGAACGCGATGGCTGGATCCCGCTGGCCGCGCACACCCCCGAGCGCATCCCGGAGTTGATGGCGCACAAGCGCGCACAGCTCGCAGGCCCGCTGCTCGACTTCTATCTCACCTTGAGCCGTGCCCTGGACCGGACCGACAGCGACCCCATGCTGATCGAGCTGGCCGACACGACGGCCGCCTACCTCACCCGGCTGGCCGACGAGCAGGGCGAGGACTATGTCGGCGGCGATATCGCGTCCTCGCTGGCCGAACTGCTGGACGCGCTGGCGTTCGAGACCGCACCACCGGCCCGCCGGTTGATCGAGCTGTTGCGCGAGCGCGGCTGGACCGGCTGGACCCGGCTCGAACGAACCCGGCCCAGTTGACCTGCGCGCGTTCAGGAATACACGCCCGAATACACGCCGGGGAAGCAGCAGCCGGTGACCATTCAGAAATAGACGCCCGGGAAGCAGTAACCGGTGACCAGCTGACGGTCCCCGTAGCGCACGGCGCCCGGATCCCACTGCGCGCCCAGGCCCTGGACGAAGGAGCGCGCCACATCCAGATCGGCGCGGTCGGCGACCAGGATGAGGGTGCCGTCCTCGGTGATCGAGCCGCCGCCCAGCACATCTCGCGCGACCGGATCGGCCAGGAGGGCGTCATGGAAGCGCGCTAGGTCGACGCCGGGAACACGGACGAGAAAGCCGTCGGCGCGTTCATGATCGGCGGGCAGGAATTCGATGCCGAGCACGGCCTCCTGGCTGTAGCGCACCTTGATGTCGTCGGCGATCCAGCACAGATTGTCGCGCCCGGTGCAGGCCAGTTCGAAGCGGCGGGCGGGCTCATAGGTGATCTGCTCGGACTCCTCCGACCAGAAGACGCCGTCGATGGGTTCGGAGTGGACCGTGAGCCCCAGCTCCATGGCCGCGGTGAGGTTGACCTCGATCTCGAACTGGGTGAGCGGGTCGTTCATGCGCGGGTCGGCGGGATCGGTGATGGTGTCGCGGTTCCAGGTGCCGAACAGCTCCGCGGTGGGCTGCAAGGGATTTCCCTGCGCGCAGGACCAGGGACCGTAGGCTTCGGCGGTGCCCGAGGCCGCGGTGAGCAGCCCGCCGGTGAGCATGATGACGGCCGCGAAGGCGGCGGCGATTCTCGCAGTGATCATTTCGGCCATTACCCCTCCCGAGAGGGTTGAACTCGGCAAACTATTGAACGGGATGCGAAACAATCAAATTGTATTGCGATAACGCCGCCACCATTCGGAAATGCGGAACCGGGGCCTAGTCCGGTCCGCTGCCGTTGCCCGACGAGGGCGGCGGAATGCGCACGACCCGATCGTCGAACGGCCCGGGCGCACCCGGCGCCTCCTTGTTGATCGTGCCCACCCACACGGTGCCGTCCGCGCCGATGGTGGCGCCATTGAGGCGGCCGTACTTGTTCTGCACGGTCAGCGTCGGCGCCTCGGTGATCGATTTGGTGGCCGGATCGATCTTCGCGAAGGCCAGCGCATTGGATGTGCTCATGGAGACGGCGACGGCATCGGAGGCGGCCGCGCACCCGGCCACGCCGGGATGATCCGTCCACGACCAGGCCGTGCTCACCGCGCCGTCCTTGGTGACGCGCTGCAGCCGGTCCTCCACGGCGGTGCGGTCGGTGACCCAGATGTCCTCGGGACCCACGCACACATCCCCGGCCACACCGATACCCGAGATCAGCACCTCCGGATTGGGCGGTTGCCCCGGAACCGGATCCTTCACGCGCAGCAGCTTGCCCGCGAGCGAGCCCGGATCACCGGAGGCCGCCGGATTGCCGGCATCACCGGTGAGCACCAGCAGGTCCTGGCCCGCGAAATCGATCGCCCCCCGATTCCCGGTCTGCCCCTTGGGGATTCCGGTGAGCACCGGCTTCACCGACCCGTCCTCCGACACCCGGATCACCCGGTTGTCGCTGGGGCTGGTGACATACAGGTAGTACAGCCCGTCCTCGTAGAACGACGGCGACAGCGCGATATCCATGAGCCCGCCGTCCACGGTGCCGACATCGATCGGCTGATCGATCTCCTGCTCCTTCTCCGGCGGCAGCGGCGCCTCGGTGGGCCCCACCGGCGGCGCCAGCGTCAGCACCTTCAGGCTGTCGCGGTCCAGCACGATCGCTCCGCCGCTGCCGAGCGCGACAATGCCGCCGGTCCTGCCCAGGCAGGAGATCACCACATTCGGATCCGGATCGATGCACGGCCCCTCCGGCCGCTGCGGCGAGGTGGACGGCGACTGCGGATCCTTGGTTTCCGGTTCGGCGTCCTGCCAGGAGGGCTCGGTGGTGAACGGGCTCGACGCGCTGTCGTCGAACCGGGCGCAGCCGGACAGCAGCACGGCGCCGAGCGTCACGCCCAGCACGACCTTGCGTGCGCCCCTCCCGATACGGCTCGCGGCAACCAAACTCATGGCTCAGACGTTACGGAAAACCCGGCGCGCGTGCGCGGACGGGGTCGCGGAACGACGGCCCGTTCTGCCCTATCGGCGCGAACTGGACAGTGGACACGCCCACCTATCACCGTGTGTCGGACGCTTCGGGCGCATAGTGTTGCCCGCGTGACCGAAAAGCCGAATGAACCGCCCGCCGGCGCTCCGGGCAGCGCCCAGCCCCGGTCGGGGGGTGCACCGGTGCGCAGCCCCTTCGATTCGCCTACCGAGCAGTTCGCCGCTCCGGCCGGTGCCAAGACCGAGAAGCTCACCAAGGATCTGCCCCGTACCGACGAGGATCTGGGGCTGGAACCCGACGTGCCGCTGTACTCCGAATTGAAGAATTCGATTCCCGGCGCGTCGTCACCCGCCGACACCGCACCCACCTACGGCTTCGCCTCCATCCCGCCGGCCCCCGCGCCGCCGGGCGAAACCAGCACGCGGCCGTTCCGCCGCGACGACCGGCGCGGCACCCTGGATCTGGGATTGCTGTTGCTGCGCTTGGTCATCGGCGGCACCTTCATCTATCACGGCCTGCAGAAGCTGACCGGCTGGTTCCACGGCCCGGGGCTGGAGGGCACCAAGAACATGATGGAGAACGGCGGCTGGGATCAGCCCAGTGTCGCCGCCAGCCTCCTCATCGTGGGCGAGCTGGGCGGCGGCATCCTGGTGGTGCTGGGCCTGGCCACGCCGCTGGCGGCGGGCGCGCTGCTGGCCGTCATTCTCGACGCCTGGATGTGGAAGCAGGGCATGGTGCCCGGCTTCCAGTACAACGCGGCGACCGAGACGGGCGTGGAGATCGACTCCATTCTGGTCGGCATTACCGCGGCGCTCATCCTGACCGGGCCGGGCCGGTTGTCCTTCGACCGCAATCGCGGCTGGGCGGCACGGCCTTTCATCGGTTCCTGCGCCGCCATGGTGGCCGCCATCGCCGCGGCCGTCGCGACCTACGTCGTCCTGCACGGCGGCAACCCGCTGGTCGGGATCGGCCCCTTCTAGACGGCGCGAAACACGAAGCTCTAGACGGCACGGAACACGAAGCGGCCCGGGTGATCCGAAGATCACCCGGGCCGCTCGTCGTGTCACACCGGATCAGTCGACGCGGGAATTCACCACTGCGTGTTGGTGAATCGCTCCCACTCGTCGTAGGTCTCCTGGTGCAGGCGCATCACCTGGGAGGACTTCGCGTCGATCTGTTCCTGCAAGGCCGCACGATGCGCGTTCATCTGCGCGAGTTCCGGTGCGGAGGCCATGAATTCCCGCGATTCCAGCTCCCGCGACTCGGCGGCGAGTTCCTCGGCTTCGGCGAGCAGGGTCTTCGCCTGCTTGTTGCGGGCGTCGCTACGCTCCAGCATCGCCGTGTACTCGGCCAGCATCGTGTCGGCCTTGCCGATGTATTCGATTGTCATTCCCTGCTCTCTTCTTACGGCACCCGCCGCACAGCACCCTTATCCGCCGAGGTCGCCAGCGCGGCGTAGGCACGCAGCGCGGTGGTGACCGGGCGATCGCGATGCGCGGGCTGCCAAGGCCGTTCCGACGCATCCATTTTGGCGCGCCGCTCGGCGAGAACCGAATCGGGGACCAGCAATTCGAGAGCACGCGTGTGCACATCGATGCGAATGCGGTCGCCGTTCTCGATCAGGCCGATGGTGCCGCCGCTGGCCGCCTCGGGCGAAATATGGCCGATGGACAGGCCGGACGTGCCGCCGGAGAAGCGGCCGTCGGTAATGAGCGCGCACACCTTGCCCAGGCCGACGCCCTTGAGGAAGGAGGTGGGGTGCAGCATCTCCTGCATGCCCGGCCCGCCCGCGGGTCCCTCGTAGCGGACCACGACCACATCGCCGGGCTGGATCTGCTTGTTGAGAATGACCGAGACGGCTTCTTCCTGGGATTCGACCACCACGGCCGGGCCCTCGAAGGTGAACAGGTCCTCGTCGATGCCGGCGGTCTTGAGGATGGCGCCGTCCGGGGCGATATTGCCGCGCAGCACGCACAGGCCGCCCTCGACGGTGTAGGCGTGCTCGACCGAGCGGATGCAGCCCTTCTCGGCATCGGTGTCCAGGGAGGACCAGCGGTTGTCGGTGGAGAACGGCTCGGTGGTGCGCACGCCGCCGGGCGCGGCGTGGAACAGCTCGACGGCCTCCTGAGAAGCCTTGCCGGAGCGGATATCCCAGGTGTCGAGCCACTCGTCGAAGGACGCCGTGTGCACGGTGGTCACGTCGGTCTCCAGCAGCCCGCCGCGGCGCAGCTCGCCGAGGATGGCGGGAATGCCGCCGGCGCGGTGCACGTCCTCCATGTGGTAGTCGGAGTTGGGGGAGACCTTCGACAGACACGGCACCCGACGCGAGATCTCGTCGATGGTGCCCAGATCGAAGTCGATCTCACCCTCCTGCGCGGCGGCCAGGGTGTGCAGCACCGTGTTGGTGGAGCCGCCCATGGCCACATCGAGGGCCATGGCATTGCGGAAAGCCTTCTCGTTGGCCACGTTTCGCGGCAGCACCGAGGCGTCGTCGTCGCGGTACCAGCGGGTGGCGATATCCACGATGACGGTGCCGGCCTTCTCGAACAGCGCGCGGCGGGCCGCGTGCGTGGCGAGGGTGGAGCCATTGCCCGGCAGCGCCAGGCCCAGCGCCTCGGTGAGGCAGTTCATGGAGTTGGCGGTGAACATGCCGGAGCAGGAACCGCAGGTCGGGCAGGCGCTGCGCTCGACCTCGCCGAGGCCCTCCTCGGAGACCGCGCTGGAGGCGCTGGCCGCGATGGCGGTGATGAGATCGGTGGGCGCCTGGGCGACGCCGCCCACGACGACGGCCTTACCGGCCTCCATGGGGCCGCCGGAGACGAATACGGCCGGGATGTTCAGCCGCATGGCGGCGTTCAGCATGCCGGGAGTGATCTTGTCGCAGTTGGAGATACACACCAGCGCATCGGCGGTGTGGGCATTGGCCATGTACTCCACCGAGTCGGCGATGATCTCGCGCGAGGGCAGCGAGTACAGCATGCCGCCGTGACCCATGGCAATGCCGTCGTCCACCGCGATGGTGTGGAACTCGCGCGGGACGCCGCCGGCCGCCCGTACCGCATCGGCCACGATCTCGCCGACGTTCTTCAGGTGCACGTGGCCGGGCACGAACTGGGTATAGGAGTTCGCGATGGCGACGATCGGCTTCCCGAAGTCGGAGTCGGTCATACCGGTGGCGCGCCAGAGCGCGCGGGCGCCGGCGGCATTGCGGCCGATGGTGGTGGTGCGTGAGCGAAGCGGTGGCATTGGTCCTCGAATTTCGTCGCGGGGGCTGGTAGCGACTGCACCGGAAGTGATCCGGCAGCTATTCCACGGTACTCCCGGGCTCCTGTTCCGATTTCTCGGCGTCGTCCTCGGTGTCGGCGTCCTCGGGTTCGATGAACGGATCCGGAATTCGCCCATTGCTTGCTGCGACCAGATCGCGGAGGCGGTCATAGCCCACCGCGGGCAATGTCACATCCGACTCGTCGGCCAGATGCAGGCGCAGCCAGCCCCGCTTGGGGATGCGCAGACCCTTGATCTCGGCCCAGTCGATATGTCGCGATCCGAACATGGAGCGCACATCGATGCCGGAGTCGGAGACCTTGGTCCGGACGCGTTCGACCCAGACGGCCAGCGCGATCGGAATGGCGAAGAGCACCCAGAGCACCTTGGGCGCCCCGAAGAAGGGGAAAGCCACCGAGAACAGCAGCAGGAAGACCCCGAGGTGGGCGAGTCTGGGGAGGCGGATCACGCGACCCGTGTCCGATCCAGAGTCGGGCGTGTGGGACGATCGAGCCGGTGGCACGGACTGATGCGGTGATGACACACCCCCATCCTCGCATTCTGTTGAACGAACCCGAACAACCGCTCTGTCTCACATAATGGGACACACATGGTCAGATGTTTGACTCATCGACTCGCGCACGCTTACCGTCATCCGCGTGAATCGAATCGAGTTGCTCGTAATCGGCCGGCGCGTCCAGCGCTGAGCCGACGACTTTCAGGTCTTTTACGTCAGCTCGCAACTGCGACGCGCCACCCTCGAACAGCCCCGGCTGTCGAGGGCTTTTTTGTGTTCAGGCAAGTCCCATGGACTCGAACGACAAGCAGTAAGGAACGAGACGGTGAGCGCACCTACCGCCCGACCCGGGCCCTCGGCCCGCAGGCCCGCGCCCTCGGCTGCCCAGCCGAGCGCGGCCCCGGCCAGCACTCCGAATCGTCGCCAGGTCCCGCCCGAGCGGGTCACCGGCGCGCAATCGGTCGTCCGCACCCTCGAAGAGCTCGAGGTGGACACGGTATTCGGTATTCCGGGCGGCGCGATCCTTCCCGTCTACGATCCGCTGTTCGACTCGACCAAGGTCCGCCACGTGCTGGTCCGGCACGAGCAGGGCGCGGGTCACGCGGCCACCGGCTACGCCCAGGCAACCGGCAAGGTCGGCGTCTGCATGGCGACCTCCGGTCCCGGCGCGACCAACCTGGTCACCCCGATCGCGGACGCCCAGATGGACTCGGTGCCGATGGTGGCCATCACCGGCCAGGTCGGGCGCAGCCTGATCGGCACCGACGCCTTCCAGGAAGCCGACATCTCTGGCATCACCATGCCGATCACCAAGCACAACTTCCTGGTCACCGACCCGCTGGACATCCCGCGGATGATCGCCGAGGCCTTCCACCTGGCGGCCACCGGCCGTCCGGGCGCGGTGCTCGTCGACATCCCGAAGGATGTGCTGCAGGCGCAGACCACCTTCAGCTGGCCGCCGGAGATGCGGCTGCCCGGCTACCGTCCGGTCACCAAGCCGCACGGCAAGCAGGTGCGCGAGGCCGCGCGGATGATCATGGAAGCCAAGTCGCCGGTGCTCTATGTGGGCGGCGGCGTGATCAAGGCCGACGCCTCCAAGGAGCTCCTCGAACTGGCCGAGCTGACCGGCATCCCGGTGGTCACCACCCTGATGGCGCGCGGCGCGTTCCCGGACTCGCACACCCTCAACATGGGCATGCCCGGCATGCACGGCACCGTGGGCGCGGTTGCGGCGCTGCAGCGTTCGGATCTGCTGATCACCCTGGGCGCGCGGTTCGACGACCGCGTCACCGGCCAGCTGGACTCCTTCGCGCCCGGCGCCAAGGTCATCCACGCCGATATCGACCCGGCCGAGATCGGCAAGAACCGGCACGCGGACGTGCCGATCGTGGGCGACTGCCGCGAGGTCATCTCCGAGCTCATCGACACGCTCAAGGCCGACCCGGCCGCGGGCGAGGCGCCGCTGCTGGATCTGACCGACTGGTGGACGTACCTGGACGGCGTGCGCAAGTCGTACCCGCTGGGCTACACCCCGCCCAAGGACGGCTCGCTCTCGCCGGAATTCGTCATCGAGAAGCTGGGTCAGCTCGCCGGTCCGGATGCCATCTACTGTGCCGGCGTCGGCCAGCACCAGATGTGGGCCGCGCAGTTCATCAAGTACGAGAAGCCGCGCACCTGGCTGAATTCCGGTGGTCTGGGCACCATGGGCTACGCCGTCCCGGCCGCCATGGGCGCCAAGATGGGCGCACCGGACAAGGAGGTCTGGGCGGTCGACGGTGACGGCTGCTTCCAGATGACCAATCAGGAACTGGCCACCTGTGCCGTCGAGGGCGTGCCGATCAAGGTCGCGCTCATCAACAACGGCAACCTGGGCATGGTGCGGCAGTGGCAGACCCTCTTCTACGAGGAGCGCTACTCCAATACCGATCTGGGCACCCACACCCTGCGCATCCCGGACTTCGTGAAGCTGGCGGAAGCCCTGGGCTGCCACGGCATCCGGGTGGAGAAGGAAGAGGATGTGGAGGCCGCGATCCGCGAGGCGCAGTCCATCAACGACCGGCCGGTCGTGATCGACTTCATTGTCGGCAAGGACGCGCAGGTGTGGCCGATGGTCGCCGCCGGCACCTCCAATGACGAGATCATGGCCGCCCGCGGCATCCGCCCGCTGTTCGACGACGACGAGTCGGCGTCCGAGCCGGCCGTCATCCACGAGGCCATGTCCCACGAGAAGGCCACCCTGGCCGCCCACGAGCGTGCCGCCAAGAAGGGGTCCGAGGAATGAGCACCACCCACACCCTCTCCGTGCTGGTGGAGGACAAGCCGGGCGTGCTGGCGCGCGTGGCGTCGCTGTTCTCCCGCCGCGGCTTCAATATCGAGTCGCTGGCCGTCGGCGGCACCGAGATTCCCGACATCTCGCGCATGACCATCGTGGTGACCGTGGAGGATCTGCCGCTCGAGCAGGTCACCAAGCAGCTCAACAAGCTGGTCAACGTCATCAAGATCGTGGAGCAGGACGCCGATTCCTCGGTGGCCCGCGAACTCATCCTGGTGAAGGTGCGCGCCGACGCCAGCGTGCGCACCCAGGTCATCGAGGCCGTGAACCTGTTCCGCGCCAAGGTGATCGACGTCTCGCCGGACGCGCTGACCGTCGAGGCCACCGGCACCCGCTCCAAGCTCGACGCGCTGCTGCGCATGCTCGAGCCCTACGGCATCCGCGAGATCGTCCAGTCGGGCGTGGTCGCGGTGGGCCGCGGTCCGAAGTCCATTACCGCGACTCGCTAGTAACCGGGTCGCACCGCGACCCACCGCCCGAACACCCGGCATGCTGTAGCCGGGACTACAACGTCATCAGATATCCAGAAGGGAACCAAAAAGTGGCAGTCGAGATGTTCTACGACGACGACGCTGACCTGTCGATCATCCAGGGCCGCAAGGTCGCGGTCATCGGCTACGGCAGCCAGGGCCACGCCCACTCGCTGAGCCTGCGCGACTCCGGCGTCGACGTCCGCGTCGGCCTCGCCGAGGGCTCCAAGTCCCGCCCGAAGGCCGAAGAGGCCGGCCTGACCGTCGGCACCCCCGCCGAGGTCTCCGCCTGGGCCGACGTGATCATGGTGCTGGCGCCCGACACCGCGCAGGCGTCCATCTTCACCAATGACATCGAGCCCAACCTCAAGGACGGCGACGCGCTGTTCTTCGGCCACGGCCTCAACATCCACTTCGGCCTGATCAAGCCCCCGGCGAACGTCACCATCGGCATGGTCGCCCCGAAGGGCCCGGGCCACCTGGTCCGCCGCCAGTTCGTCGACGGCAAGGGCGTTCCCGCCCTGATCGCCATCGACCAGGACCCGAAGGGTGAGGGCCAGGCCCTGGCGCTGTCCTACGCCAAGGGCATCGGCGGCACCCGCGCCGGCGTCATCAAGACCACCTTCAAGGAAGAGACCGAGACCGACCTCTTCGGCGAGCAGGCCGTGCTCTGCGGCGGCACCGAGGAACTGGTCAAGACCGGTTTCGAGGTCATGGTCGAGGCCGGCTACGCCCCCGAGATGGCCTACTTCGAGGTCCTGCACGAGCTCAAGCTGATCGTCGACCTCATGTACGAGGGCGGCATCGCCCGCATGAACTACTCGGTCTCCGACACCGCCGAGTTCGGTGGCTACCTGTCGGGCCCGCGCGTCATCGACGCCGGCACCAAGGAGCGCATGAAGGCCATCCTGGCCGACATCCAGGACGGCACCTTCGTCAAGCGCCTGGTCGCCAATGTCGAGGGCGGCAACAAGGAGCTCGAGGGCCTGCGCAAGGCCAACGCCGAGCACCCCATCGAGGTCACCGGCGCCAAGCTGCGCGGCCTGATGAGCTGGGTGGATCGCCCGATCACCGAGACCGCGTAAGTCTCGCGCGCGTATTACGCGCAGGAACGGCCCGGCACTTTTCGGGGGTGCCGGGCCGTTTCGTATTCCGGGGCAGGGGATTACGCGTTGACGAGGGTCGGTCGTCTGGTCATGGTGATGCCGATGGCGAGCAGCCACAGCATGGTGAGGCCGCCCATGGTGGCGGTGGTGCCCCAGCCGTTGGCGGCGTAGAAGTCGGCCGGGGTGTTCCCGAAGAACAGGGACGGGACGAACAGCAGGTGGATCACCGCCAGGACGAGGGCCGATCTGCCGGTCCATCCCGGAAGCAGGCGGGTCTTCAGCACCGCGAATCCGAAGGCGGAGAAGAACAATGCCTCCAGCAGGCGTGAGACGGTGCCGTAGAGAATGTAAGTCCCGGACTCGGTGATTGTCGTGTCGATGTCGGCCGGTGATTGAATCGCCGCGCCGACTTCCAGGCTCATGGACACGAAAACGACTGTCACCCACATCAATCCGGCCGCCATGGCCAGTGTGGCCACCCAGTCCAAGCGGGCATCCGTGCGTTTGAGCAGCGTGCCGAATCCGGTCATGAACACAACCAGCGCCGTCAGCCCCAGGAGACCGAACAGGCTGCGGGTCAAGATATTCCAGTCCGGCGGCGGACCACCATAGACGAAGTACAGCGGCAACTCGATAAGGGTGAGAACCGCCCCGATGACGGCCGCGAGCCCAGTCGCCCGCTGAAGGGTTGAGGTGTCCATAACAACGCCTTTCAAAAGTATATCTCTTATACTATAAGGCATATGCTAACCTGAAGCGGACTCGATTACCAGGGCTTTTCCAGGAGGTACGCAGCATGGAGCGCAAGGCTCCAGATGATCTGGCACGCCTCTGGCGACTGCCCACCGGTTCGAAACTGGGCCGCCGCGCCGAACTCGACGTGGACCGCATCGTCGGCACCGCCGTAGACCTCGCCGACCGCGACGGCACCGCCGGCGCAACCCTCCCCAAGATCGCCGCAGCGCTGAGCGTCACCCCGATGTCGCTCTACCGGCACATCGGTTCCAAGGATGAACTGGTCGACCTCATGGCCGACGCCGCCTTCGGCCCAGCCCCCGAGCCCGTCGCCGCAGAGTCGGAATGGCGCCCCGCCCTACGTGAATGGGCCTTGGCAGTAAGCGCCGTCTACCGCCGCCACCCCTGGCTGGCCCAACTCCCGATAAGCGGCCCCCCACGCGGCCCGAACGCCATCGCCTGGATGGACGCGGGCCTCCGCGCCCTGCGTCCCACACCGCTGGACTGGCCCGCCAAAATCGGCGTAATCACCGTAGTAGGCGGCTACGTCCGCCAAGCCTTCGTCACCGGCAGGCAACTGGAAGAAAGCCGCCGCGCCGCCAACCTGAACGAAACCCAGGCCCTCCGCAACTACACCGCCGAAGTAGCAACCCTGGTCGACCCGTCCCAATTCCCCGACGCCGCCGCCCTCTTCGCCTCCGGCATCTTCGAAGCCATGCCCTCGTCCACCGATCCAGTGGACGAGGACTTCACCTTCGGCCTGGACCTGGTACTCGACGGCGTCACAGCCGCTGTCGAGAACCGCCCCGGCCGCTAGCGATTGGGATTGTTCTCGTACCCGCGGTCATCGTCCTGCTTACCCGGGCAAACCCAAACCCACTTGTGCTCCCACTTCCCATCGGAATGGTCATAGCTCAGGTCCGCCACCCACTTGCACTTCGGCTTATCGGTTTTGGCGGCGTCATATCGCACCTGCCCGACCGAGGCCGAAGGCGCCGCCGCGGCAGGCGCCACCAGCGCCGCCAACGGCACCACGGTGATCGCGCCGGCCACAACCACGCGCGCCAGCCTCCGCGATCCACTGCTTTTCGTCGACTGCATACTCCGACTCTCCTCCCTGCCCGACCCCGAACGCCATGGTGCTGCCACGATCTCGGGAATATTCAGGGTTCCGTAGTCCTAAGGGATGATGGCTACATAGGACAGAACGTATTCGCCTGCGGCACGGTTCGATCGATGAGATAACGATCGGCGCCGGCGGCGGTAAGACCACCCCATCCGTGACCGGCCTGCGAGCCCTCGATTCGGGTATCGGTAACTGAATCTGTCATTCTCCGCGATCCCGTAACGCCGGCCTCTGAACCTCGAAGCATTCGCTAGAGTTCACATCCGGTCAGTTGTCGGGAGCAGGGGTAGCCATGGCGGAAGAGTGGAAGTTCGACGTTCCCGTCGCAGGGACCAAGACCCTTCCACCGGACCCTCGCTACATGGAGGCCCTGACCAGCCAGGGTTACGGATTCGAAGCTGCCATAGCCGATCTCGTCGACAATTCTATCGACGCAGGCGCCAAGGACGTCGTCATCCACTTCCTCCGTGACGGCGACCGCCTGGTAAGCCTGCTCATCATCGACGACGGCCGCGGTATGACCGAGGAAGAACTCGACATCGCCATGACGGTAGGCGGCCGCCGCGACTACGCCGCCAACGCCCTGGGCATGTTCGGCACCGGGCTGAAATCCGCCTCACTCTCGAGCGCCGCCGCCGTCACCGTAACCAGCCGCACGCGCACCAGCCGTCCAGCCGGCCGACGCTGGGTGATGGAACGCGCCAAGACCGGCTTCCAATGCGACATAGTCGATCCCGCCTATGCCCAACAACTGATCGACCGCTACGCCGGCAACCCCATCATGTGGCAAGGCACCGTAGTCCGCTGGGACGGTGTCAAGGATTTCCCCCACAATGGCGGCCCGGAACAAACCGAACGCTATCTCTCCCGCACCATCAACGCGCTGGGCATGCATCTCGGATTGCAACTGCACCGGTACCTTGCGCGCGGTGATTTCAACATCACCATTGCCGTCGAGGACATCGCAACCGGTTCTGTTGTCATGGATTTTGGCGTCCTGCCGCTGGACCCGTTCGCCTACCCGGTGACAGGAGACCCCGACTACCCCCGCGTCTTCACCGCCGAATTGCCCTCTGGCGGTTCCGTACAGCTCACGGCGCACATCTGGCCGCCCCGCTCGTCGCTGCCGGAGTTTCGGGCCATCGGTTCCTTGCAGCGCACCCAGGGCTTTTACCTCTACCGCAACGATCGCCTGGTGCAGGCCGGTGGTTGGAACAACTTCCGCCAGCCCGAACAGAATCTGGTGCTCGCCCGCGTCGCGGTGGAACTCCCGTCCGAGACCGGTGACACCTTCCGGCTGACGGTCAAGAAGGACGGCGTCGAGATATCCCCGGAATTCCTCGCGACCCTCGACAACGCGGTAGACGCCGCAGGCACCAAGTTCGCCGAGTACATGACCGCCGCTGACCGCCGCTACCGTGACGCCCGCCGCCGCGCCGGCGTAGAACGTAAACCGGTAATCCCACCAGGTGGCGGCTTCGACCCCTCACTGCGCGAAGCGATTTCAGAAGAACTGCCCTACTTGATCGGCGAGGAGCCCATCGCCATTCGGTGGGAGCCCCTCGATGGCGACGCCTTCTTCGATATCGACCGCGAAGGCCGGGCAATCCTGTTGAACCATCGCTACCGTGCCGCCATCCTGGGTGGCCGCCGCGGCGGTCTCGATGACGTCCCTGTCATCAAGTCTCTGCTGTACCTGATGCTGCACGAGGTATTCCAGCGCGAGCGCGCAGGCAGTCGTGAGAAGGACAACCTCGCGTTGTGGCAATCGGTCTTGGTCGCCGCCGCGCGCGCCGAGCAAGGTCGCCCGGACGATCAGGACGGTGAATGACAGTGGACATCGATCTCAGGATCGCGCTGCACGCGGCTGTGCTGGCCGATATGGCGGGCAGCAAGCCCAAACGGCTGGTGCGAGCGATGAGCTATCAAGCCGAGGACCTGCCCGGCTCGGAGCCCTACGCCGACGAAGAGGACTTCCGCCAACACCTCCAAGCCGCTCCCGCGGGAAATCAGGTGGTGGACATGTGGCGAAAGCAGTTGCGGGCGTGGGACTTCGCCGATCGACCGTTGTGGTCTGCGGCGGACCCCTGTACCGAGGAACGCCGCGCCGACATCTATCGGGAACTTGCCGTCGAACCGACAACGGCGAAGGTGCTCGACGCGGCGATCGCGGTGGTCACTGGTCCCAGACCCGTGGTGATCTCCAAGGAATTCGTCCCCTGGTACGCCATACACCAGGGACGCTCCTTCTATTGGCCCAGGTACACCGAACTATTGAGCCGGAAGGGTTGGCCGGACCAGGCGATAGCAGCCTTGGACATGGCCACCGAAAGCGTTGTGGAACGCCTCTCGGACCCCACCCGACCTGAGGCATACCAATCGAAAGGCCTGGTCGTCGGCTATGTCCAATCAGGCAAGACCGCCAACTTCACCGGCGTGATCGCCCGGGCCATCGATGCCGGATACCGGCTCGTCATCGTCCTCGGCGGGACCCTCAACCTTTTGCGCGACCAAACCCAACGTCGCCTGGACATGGAGTTGGTAGGCCGGGAGAACGTGCTGCGCGGCGCCACAGAGTTCGAATCCGACTATGCCGACGATCCTGATTGGATCCATCGCAAGTTCATCGAATTCGGTACCGCGCCTTCGGTTCTGGGTGGCTTCGACATCCATCGGCTGACCACCCGTCACGATGACTACCAGAGCCTTCTACAAGGGATCGTCGCGTTGGAGTTCGAGAAGCAGGAGCCTGCACTCCCGCTCTTCGACCCGAAGAACCTGCACCGCGCTGCGGCACGGCTCATGGTGGTCAAGAAGAACAAAGCCGTCCTCACCAAACTCGTCAAAGACCTCAACAAGATCCGCACCCCGCTCCACGAGATTCCCGTGTTGATCATCGATGACGAATCTGATGAAGCCTCGGTCAACACCTCCAAGCCCAAGGCTGATGCCGACCGCACCGCGATCAACGAGAAGATCTCGCAACTGCTGACGATGCTCCCACGGGCACAGTATGTCGGCTACACGGCAACTCCTTACGCGAACGTCTTCATCGACCCGAGCGACAGCGCCGATATCTTCCCCAAAGACTTCATCATTTCGCTGGAACGCCCGAACGGCTATATGGGCGCATCCGACTTCCATGATCTCGACGTCGATTTCACCGATGTGGACCGCACCGTCGTCAATTCGAATGAACTGGCACACGTGCGTGATGTCATCGTCACCGACGATGACGACACCGGCCCCTTACGCCGGGCAATGGATATGTTCGTCCTCGCAGGGGCCATGAAGCTTTATCGCGCGGATGTGGAAGGCGTAGGCCTCGACCGCTATCGCCACCACACCATGCTCATCCACGAATCCAACTGGGTCGAATCCCACCGCCAACTGCTTGGTCGTGTCACCCAATTGTGGTGGCAGGCCGGGTATTCCAGCGGTGCAGGAGTCGAGCGCCTGCGCGAGATCTTCGACACGGACCTTGCCGTGGTGTCCGCAGCCCGCTCCGAGGGCCATGCGCTGCCTGCCTCGTTCGAGGAACTCCAGCGCTTCATCGGCCCTGCGGTGATGAACATAGGCGGTGATCAACAACCGATCATCGTCGTCAACGGCGACAAGGATCTCGAAACCGGCACCGCCGATTTCGATCGCCGCTCCATCTGGAAGATCCTCATCGGCGGCCAGAAGCTGTCCCGAGGATTCACCGTTGAAGGTCTGACGGTGACCTACTTCCGCCGCCGCTCCACGAACGCTTCGGCACTGATGCAGATGGGTCGCTGGTTCGGTTTCCGAAAGGGCTACCGCGATCTGGTCCGGCTCTATATCGGGCGAGAGGAGGAACACGGGAAGCAGGGGGTCGATCTGTACAAGGCATTCGAAGCCGTGTGCATGGACGAGGAAAGCTTTCGGCGCGAGTTGGAGCAGTACGCGGTGATGGTCGACGGCGTCCCCCAGATAACCCCGGCCCAAGTGCCGCCCTTGGTCTCCCAGCACCTTCCGATGCTGAAGCCGACCAACCCGAACAAGATGTACAACGCCCGCCTTGTCGAGATCCAGTCAGCGGGTCGCTGGGAGGAACCTACCGCGTACCCGACCGCGGTTCCCCACTTGCGCCACAACTCGAAGCTGTGGACTCCAGTCCTCGAATCTCTGCCCGAGACAGTGGATCTCATCTACGACCGGGCGAAGGGCCTGTCCTTCGAGGCGTTCGCGGGCGCGATCGAGGCGCCGTACATTCTGGAGGTGTTGGAGGCGCTGAAGTGGTGTGCGCCCGCCCAGTTCGAACCACACTTGACCTATCTGATGCAGATCACCGCGAAACGGCTAGTCGACGATTGGTTGGTATTGGCGCCACAGCACAACACTCCCGGCAAACGGACGCGATTCGGCTCCACCGATCGGGAGTACTCGTGGTTCGAACGTGAGCGTCGGCGTGGACCTCTGTTCGGTGGTATCAGCGATCCGAAGCACCGCGTGATCGCGCACCATATCGCCGGCGGTCCGAGTGAATCGGGTGACCCCACTGTCGACCGTCTATCCGGCGATCGCCGTGGCGTTCTCGTGCTCTATCCGATGATCGAGCCGGACCACAGGGCGGCTGCGGCAGCGGACGGCGCGATCGATTCGGGCCACGTCGTACTCGGATTCGGCTTCATCGCGCCCCAGGGTGCGCAATACGGCGGCAGTTCGATCGTCAGGTTTACTACGATCGACTCATCCAAGGACGTGGCCATCATCGATTCCAGCGATGGCGCACAGTGATTCGAGGTGATCGGGTGGGAGGGCCGCGGCGCGGATGACATACGACGCACAGGGGAGCTTTGGTTCCTGGCTGAGCAGTCAGCTCGAGCGCGCCAACAAATCTCCGGCCGAATTCGCGCGCGACATCGGGGTCACGAAGGCCGCGGTGACGGCGTGGATCATGGGCCGTTCGCAGCCGCATGCCGATCTCGAGGCCGAGATCCTGACGCACTTCGGCGCAGCCGCCGCACCGGTGGCGACCTCCGACGAAGCCCAGTTCGAGACATCGGTTGGTTGGCGCTTTCGACCCGCCCATGCCGACGGCGGTCGCGAGTACGGCAACGCGGCGATTTTCGCGTTCGATGTCGACCCGGACGTGCTCGTGCGGGAGGCTACTCAGAACTCGCTGGATGAACGTGTCGACCCGAATCGGCCGGTGCGGGTGCATTACACCCTGCACGAGTTGACCGGCTCCCATTGTGAGGCTTTCCTGCGCGCCATGCGGTGGAGCGAACTCGCCGGGCACTATCGCAGTGCTGCGACGCAATCGCAGCAGAAGGTGGCTCGCAGCCTCAACGCCGCGCTGAACGATCTCGACACACAGAAGTCGTTGCTGCTCTTGCGAATCGACGACTACAACGCGTCCGGACTGACTGGTGACGATTACGGCGACGGCCGTTTCGCCGCCGTTGTGCGCCGACAGCTCGACAGTCGCAAAGAATCGGCGGGCGCAGGTGCCGGCGGGTCGTACGGCCTAGGCAAGGCGACCCTGTGGGCCACCAGCCGTTTCGGCATGGTCCTGATCAATTCGACGTTGTATCTGCCGCAGGCGGGACGAACCGAGCGCCGGCTGATCGGCCGTCTCGACCTGCCGTGGCACACGGTGGGCGACAACGCTTTCGCCGGTCCGGCCTGGTTCGGTGAGCCTGATTCGCATCTGGGTGACGTGGACGTCTCCAAGTCTTGGTGGGCGGACGAGGTCACGGTTCGTGCATTGCACCTCGAACGGTACTTCCACGATCCGGGAACCTCATTTCTCATAGTCGGTGCCCATGACGGTTCCGGTAATGCCGAAACCCTGACGGATCTCCATAGAGCTATCGTCGAGGCTCTCGGCAGGCAGTTCTGGGCCGCGATGGTGACCGGTCGCGATTCGGTTCCCAAACTCGAGGCGAGGGTCACTGCTCTCCGGAACGGTGAGGTCGTGGTGGCGGACGTGCTGGTGGATCCGCACCAGCATCGCCCGGCCTTGAGCCGCGCACTGCAGGCCTATTTGGACGGCGAAACCGTCGATGCACTGACCGGCACCGATCAGGTTGTGCGCGTGGATGTTCCGCTGTCCGTGACACGACGTCGCGACGAGGACCGGCGGAAGCCGAAGGACACCGAGCACCGCGCCGTACTATTGCTCGCACCCAGCGACGAAGGGAGCGAGTCCGATTTCAAAGTCGCGTACATGCGCGGTAGTCGGATGACCGTGCAGGAGAAGCGTCCACGAAGTCTCCCCCTGGGCGCCATTCCGTTTCAGGCCGTGCTCCTGGCCGGCGGAGCTACGGAGCGCGATGGTGACGATGTGGATCGTGCCGAACGGTTCCTTCGGGCCTCCGAGCCGCCGGAGCACAATCGCTGGGGTCGGACTGAGGAGCTGTCCACCGAGTACGAACGCGGCGCGGGCACGCGGATCGAGGAGTTCCTACGCGCCGTCGACAAGGCTGTCTACGGTTTGGTGGGCCGTCGCGAGACCTCGACCAATGAAGGTCCCGCGGGTCTGCGCGAACTGCTCAAACTGGATGGCGGGTCCGGCGGCGGTGCTGCCACCGTACGAGGTACCCAGGGCGCACCGTCAGTGGTGTCGGTCAGCTCGACGGTCGACGATTCCGGAGCCTGGCGGGTGCGGATCAGGATCCGCTTGCCGGAGTCCGAATCCCCGTGGCTTCTCGTACCTGTCGCGAAGTTCGACGTGAGATCCGGAGGCCGTCCCGCGATCCGATGGAAGGAGATCGAGGAAATCCAGGGATGCGTCGTCGAGGACGGGCTACTGATGGTCGCACCCGGAACTCGCATGGCTGAGTTCTCCGGAATCACCGATCCGTCGAGCCATCCGGTGTTGAGCAAATATGCCCGGCTCGTCGTCGAACTTCGACAGAGTCGAGGGGCGAAGCCGTGAGTGTGGTCCAGAAGAATGCCGCGGTCGCCTATCCGGTTGTGTTCGGTGACATCCGGATCGATGTCTCGTCTGTTCGAGTCGACGGCGCACCGGTCCCATTGGCGAACATCAATGGCAGAGAGCGTGTGGTCGCGCTCCACCAGGCAGGTCGCCGGGACTGGCAGGAGGCCGAGATCGATGTCGAGATCGAGATGCCCGATGACGAGCTCCGCTCCGGCCCCTGGCAAGAGGTCGTCTGCCTGGCGGCGCTGAGTGAAGAAGCGACGAATTCCCGATGCACCGCAACAGCGCGTCGCGGCGACGACGGTATCTGGCGGGGGACGGTCACGATGCCCAGGGCTCGTTTCCGTCGACGCGCTTGTTTGGATGTGCTGTTGGTCGGGACCGTGGACGAGGTACCCGCCCGGTTGATCGGTGCCGGAGCTGCGGACACCGAGTGGTTCATCGACCTGATGGAGGCGGTTCCGGTCCGCAATCGTGAAATTGCCACTCGCGAATTGGATTTCAGCACCGATCCACGCTTCGTCCCATATGCGGATACGCTCTGCATAGCCGATGCCACGGCGGAAGAGCCTGTTGTGTACATCAACACGGCGGCCGTCGAAGGGCTGATGACCATCCTGCGTGGCAAGGGCGGATCGACCGCCGAACGGCTCGTTCGTGATCTGACGTTCAGCCAGATCGCACAGGACACCTGGACGGTGATGTTCCAGACGGCGATCAGCGATCTACAGCCGGACGAGTCCGAGGGATCCGAAATGCCGACGGGATGGCATGGCTCGGTGCTGCGCGCGATGTTGCCCGATGTGATGCCCGGATATTCCCAGGATGATGCGCTGAATCGGATTGCCGAGATCCGTCGCAGCGGTGAAGGATGGGCCGACTTGCAGGCGAAGGTCGAATATGCAGCCGCGAAACGCAGCCAGCGAACGAAGAAGTTGACCGTGGCGGTTCGAACCGTGCATCGTGACGGCGAGAGTGCGTGACCATGGGAAGACATGCGGTCGTAGAGATTCCGGACTACCTCGGGGTGCTGCAGCGTTTGGTGATGGCTCGATTTCTCACCGCCGGGGTGCGGGCGGGCATCGAGAACCCGCTTCGGGAGTCCCTGCTGAAAGCAACCCAACCGTTGACGGTCGAGCCGTTGGGACGATGGCGATCTCGGCCTGTTCGGGATCTGCTCGATGAAGCCATGCGCCGATTCGACCCGGGCGACACCACCGTCGACGGTTGGCTGGCGCCGCGCCTGCATGCGACCTTGCGAATGACACGTGCCGAGGCGGCTGACGCCGAGCTGTGGAATTATCTCGCTCTGGTGGTCGCCCCGGATTACGTGGTCTGGCGGCACAAGCCTCGTGGCTCCGGAGAAAAGACCGAAGCCCCTGAGTCTCGTTTCAACGGTTTGCAATATACGCAGGCATTCTCTCGCCTCTGGTGGGCTGCCGAACTGTTCCGGAACGGTCGTGATTACAGCCCGGTCGGGACTGTCTTCCGCTATCAGGAGTTTCCCAATACTGTTCTGCGATTCTCCGTGATCGATCACCGCCCGACCGCACTGGCGATCGTTCGTATGGTCGACGACATGATCGCGGCGAGGACCGCGGCGATCGGTGATGTCATCACACCTCTCGCAACAGCGATCAATGCGGCCGCCAGCACACTCGTTTTCGATGTGATCGCCCCGGATGCGGTCGTCGACCACTACGCGCTCCACGAATGGATCTCGGAGGTCGACGAGATGCCGCCGGTGCCTTGGGAGACATTGCCTTTCGGCCCTGATGACGGATCTGTCAGCGCCTCCACGGTGGAGGCGCTGTTGCCGCTGTTCGAAGAGTTGCTCGCGAGCGCCGGTCGGCGCGAACGGACGAAACCAGATAGGGCGTCGGGCCTCGGCTGAGCGTGTGGAAGATGCCGGGGCGGGTCTACCGCTTCCGCCCGCGAACAAGCCCGGGCACGCCGTTTCTGCTGCTGTACCAGCTGAGGTCGACCGCCCGGTCCAGTACATCGTTGTCGAGCTCGGCGTTCAACGCCGAAGCAAGGACGTGTGCACCGAGCCGGGGTGGGATGGCATTGCCGATCTGCTGAGCCGTATTGCGGTCGGACCATGGGTAGTCGCGCGGAAATGTCTGCAGCCGACCGGCTTCGGGCAGTGACAGGCGGCCCAGGTCACTGTCGTCCACCACACTCACCAGCCGGTTCCGAGAAACCTTGCCGGTGACCGTCGCCGCGGGTTCCTCCCAACTGCGGCGTCCGCGTGCTTTGGGATCACCGCCGGTGCCGTAGTTCGAGATGACCGCGAATCCCTTGCGTCCCAACGCATCACCCATTGTCACCCACGGGCGCAGGCCGGTGTCGTAATCGGTTCGGCGTTTGCCTTTCCGATACAGGTGATGGGTCGGGTCGGGCAGGAAGGGATGCTCGTCACGACGCGCGATGAGAATTGCGCGACGGCGAGTTTGCGGAACCCCATACTGCTCGGTGTGCAGGATTCTGCAGTCGACGAAATAGCCGATCTTGTTGAGTGCCAGGCCGACTGCGCGCCACACGGGGAGGACCGCGGTCACCTGCTCGAGCACGATTGCTTCGTAGGGTTTGCCGGCATGGTATGCCTCCAGCACCCAACGTAGCGGTTCCAGTACCAGACCGGAGCGTTCGTCACCGGTGTGCTTGTTCAGGGCGTCGAGACTCCGGCCGACCTTCCGGCCTCTGATCATGCGGTCGACCATCTCCAGCACATGAGCCAAAGCCAGTCTGCCGGTGCCGTTTCCGGCGACCGTGTACGTCTGACAGGGTGGTCCACCGGTGAGGACGGTCGCGTTCGGAAAGTGTGTGGGCCCGAAGTCGCGAACGTCACCGTGTTTGGTGCTGAGTCCCGCAGCCTCTCGTGTGGCGCAGGCGTCGCGGTCCCATTCGATGCCGTCGACATCCATACCCAGCCAGTGGGCACCGACATCGAGGCCGCCGGGACCAGCGAACAGATCTACCGCATGGATGCGCGGTGAAGTGTTCGAGGGGTTTGCGGGCATGATCGCCGATCTTATTCCAAGTGACCCGGAATTCGGGAATGCTCGTCAATATTCCGTTACGGCTTCTCTTATTGCGTGGCCGAGGGCACGTGCGACCGGCGGAGGTGTGGCATGTCCGATCTGTCGATAGCGCATCGTCTTTCGGCCCGCGAACTGCCAGTTGATAGGAAAGCCCTGGAGGATGGCGGTTTGCTCGACTGTGAGTCGCACCATGCCGTCCTTTCCCCGGCCCGGATTCCACGCGAAGTCGGGTCCAGGCACAACGTCGCCCAAGCTGCCCGCGTACACGCCCATACGAGCCCACGCCCGCTTCGTCCCGGATGGGCCCAGGTCGGCGCCACCGCGGTCCATCGAGCCGCCGACGAGTGTGGGCGCGACGGCATCGGCCTGGCGAGCCCAGCGGTCGGCGTCCGGCCACCCCCGCTCCGCCATCGACTTCCCCAGTGCGGCACCGACAGTCGTCCGGCGATCGGACGGCAGCGGGTCGGGCGGGCGGAACCGTTCGAGCAGGCCACCGCGCATCGCAACGAGAAAACCCTGTCTTCGAATCTGGGGAACGCCGAAATCGGCGGCATTCAGGCTGAACCAACGCCACTGATAGCCGAGATGTGTGAGCTCCTTCTCGATGAATCCGCGAACAGGCTCGTAGGTGTCCTTGGTCACAAGATCAACTAGGTTGTCGAGCAGCAGCGCTCGCGGCTGGACGCCATGGACGAGCATGACGGTGGCCATCAGGAGGCTCAGCTCATTGTCATCGCTGCGGGTTCGGTTGATGGCGGCCACCGCTTTGACGCGCGGCAGCCCTGCCGACAGTAGATCGACGTCGTAGCACTCGGGGTGCTCGGCCGGATCGAACTCCAACAGGTCCTGTTGCAGTACCTGCCAATTCGGCTGGTTCAAACGTAGGGTGTCACATGCCTGCGCCAAACTGTCGAGCAGCAGGACCGGTCGGAAGCCTGCCCTGGCCAGACCGGACGCGAGTCCGCCGCCACCCGCGCAAACATCGAGCAGGGTCGGTTCGCGGCGATGTGAGGTCGGCGGGGTGGTAACCATCATGCACTCGACGGCAGGGCTGCCAGCAGCGGCGACGGCGCCCCCGCCCAGGACAGCGCGAGGCGTTCGCGTGCCCGGGAACCGGCGACATAGAGCAGGCAGCGGAGTCGGTTCTCTTCCTGATGCTGCTCGTATTCCGTCAACTTGTGCAGGTACGGCGGAGGGAAGGAGTCCGCACCCAACTGCGCGAGCGCGACGGCGCGATACTCGAGTCCCTTGGCCCGGTGCATGGTCATCACACGGACTTCGTCGCCCAGGGCCGATTCGTCGGATCGGTCGTCGACCTGCACGGCCGGTATCCCGCGCACCGCCAGTGCTTCGGCGAGTCTCTCCACGTGGCGATGCTCGAGTGTGAACACGGCGATGTCGCTCAGCGCGCAGTCGTTGTTCCACCTGGTGATCGTGTCGGCGATCCGGTCGATCTCCGCCGTCGTTGTGGCGCAGCTGTTCATTTCCAACTCCGGGCCGCGGAATACCGAACGCGCGCCGGTGAAGTCGTCGACGTCGAGATCCAGGTCGTCCACCTCCTCGACGACGATCTGTAGACACCAACGCAGGATCTGTTCCGAGGTGCGATAGTTGACGGTCAACCTGCGTGAGCGCCCGCGAGTCTCGATCCCATAGCGTGACAAAGGAGTTCGCCTGCCGTAAATGCGCTGGTGTGCATCACCGACGATGAAAAGGTCGTCGGTGCCTTGCGGGACCAGATTCCGGATCATGCGCCAGTGTGCAGGATGCAGATCCTGCGCTTCGTCCACCACCGCATGTCGGTAAGGGAACTTCGCTCGTAGGGTCCGGTCGGCCTGCAGCAGGCCTGCGGCGTGGGCCGCGAGCTGCGTGAAGGTCATCAGACACGCCTCGGACATCAAGCGCTCGAACTGGGCGATGACCTGCCAGACATCGGACCGTTGGGACCGACTGAGCCGTTCGTTGCGTCCGGCGCGGGAAACACGCAGATAGCCCTGTTCGTCGCCGACTCCGTGGCCGAGCACTGTCTGCGACCATTCGTCGGCCAGAAATCTCGTATCCCATGATTCGATGCCGACCATTGTCGCCCGGGACCAAAGCTCCCTGACTCGCTGATCGGTGTCCGATACCAGGGTCGCCGTGGCCAATGCCGGCGCACCGATTCCGCTCGCCGCCACGACGCGTCGAGCCACAGCGTCGATGTTCACCACATCGATGTTCCGCAGACACTGTGCGCCGGCCAGAGAAGTGAGCTGGCTCTCGATCGACCGGGCCAAATTCTTCGTGAAGGTGGTGAAAAGCACCTTCTGCCCGGGCGTTCGGAGTCGAGCGCCGAGAAATCGAGCCCGGTGCACGGCGGTCACGGTCTTCCCGGTGCCTGCCCCGCCGGTGACCCGGAACGGTCCTTTCCAGCCGCGATGGGTCGCCAACTGTCGTTGCAAAGGATGCAACCAAATACGCCAGCGGGCGAGGTCACCCTCGAGCATTGCGCGGAGCTCGTTCTGATTGGCGACATCGAACGCGGTGAAGCTCAGTCGCGACAGCGGGCGCTGCAAGGCCTCTGCCAGGTCCTCGGTGTCCACCGAATCAGGGGCCTCGCCGACAAGGTCGCGCCACACGTCGTCGGCGCTCTTTCCACAGGCGAGATCCAGCACCGCGGCACCCTGAGAGGAGGGCAGGGCGAAGATGATCTCCTCGAGTGCCTTCTCATCGGTCACACGCTTGAGTTCGGCCGCGACCTCACGATCCACGCCGAACCTCTCCAGGTCCGCCTGACTCACTTTCGCTGAAATGAGGGGAGCAGCAGCGTCGTTCGTCGCATCACGGGCACGGTCGACAGCCTCGCCGAGCGCGAGGGAGTCGAACAGCTCGGCCGCACCGGTCCGAGGATTCACCTGAAGCGTCAGCCTACGAGCGTAGTCGTAGGCATCGTCGTGCTTCTTGACCGCGACCAACCACAATGCCGCTCGCTCCCCGTCCGCGCCGCCTGCGATCAGAACAGCTCGATAGCCGTCGTTGACCCGTGCGGTGCGAACGTACTTGTTGCGAGCCAACTTCGGTTGTTTGAGGTCCAACCCCGCTGCGTCCGGATCCTGCTGCAGCTTCATGATGAAAGGCATGACACGACTGCGGACGCTGTTGTCCAGAGCATCGAACGACTGCTGGAACAGATCATGAATCAGGACCTGAGTCTTCATCGTCGCCTCACCTCGGATAGTCGCTGAACAGACCTTCGGACTCCTGGTTGTCGACCGGGGTACCGAACAGCAGCGCCCGGTCCAGGAAGACGTTGTTCAGCTCGCACGACGTCTCCGGAACGAGTACGCAGGCGTGACAGGCCGCGAGGTTGAGTGCGTCGACCCCCGAACCCGTCGCTTCGATGCAGACAGGATCAGCCGAGCACCAGGACAGGCGCGTCAGTCCTTCGCGCATGGCGTCGGCGAACCTCTCTGGATCGGCCTGTGATGCAACACCTCCCAGACTCCCGGCGGAATCGGAGCTGGCCGTATAGATGAGTATGCCCGCCATGTTCTCGTCGACGAACAAGCGCTCCCGTAGCGATGCCGCCGGATACCCCGCATCGAGCGAGAACTGGTCGATGATGACGTGTGCCAGGGTATGCAGAGCTACTTTGACAATATCGACCTGCGGCGCTTCGATCCTGCCGAATTCCTCGGCTCGACGGTTCGCGGCGTTCTGCAAACGGGTCCGCCTGTCCTGAGCGAATGGACGTTCGGCCCACTCCGCCAGCGCCGCGCGGTCGAAGGCCGCGAAGACACCTTCGCCGATCACCTCGATGGCAGGCAGCCAATTCTTCTGGGTGTGCGACAGCGCGCAGAGCGCATCGGAGGACAGGTCGGTTACACCGTCGAGCCGAGAGAATCCGAACAACGCACGAATCTCGCGCAGCCGAGTGACTTTCCGAACCTCTGTGACCAACGAAGGCAGGTCGGGGTCGAGTTCCTGCTTCAGGCAGACGAAATCGGATGTCTTTCCATCGTCTTCGAAACCTGCGAGCAGGGCTTCGTATTCCTGACGGCGCAGCATCTCTTCATCGATCTCGACACCGCTGTCTTCACCGCGCTGTCGCTCGATCTCGCTCGCGAGCTCAGCCACGGTGAATTTCGCACCCGGCTCGCTTGCGAGATTCTCCAACAACCTGGCATTCACGGCTTCAGGGTCCTCGAAGAACTTCCAATGCCGCTTGACGAACTTCGCGACCGCTTCCGAATACGGCGGGATCGATATCGCCGACCGGACCGCCGGGAACCACACATTGGACGCACCACGCTGCACGGCCTGGGGAATCTCGGCGCACTCCTGCGTGTACTCAGGTCCGAGCCAGGGTCGAGCACCACTGCACTTACCGAACGGTGCCAGGGCTTTCAGAGTGGTCGCACCGTCGAGCGATCTGGGCGTGACGCCGCACGAGCATTGGAGGACAAGGTCAGCCAGCGAGGACGTCCTGCCCAGTGCCTTCAGACGCATTTCGTGTTTTACGCCGGCACCGGGTGTGCCCTTGTGCAGCCACTCGTAGTACGGGAAGTCCTTGATGTGCCCGCGTCGGCAGGTGACGATCAGTCGAAACGGCGTGAGATCTGCTTTGGCCTCGCACTGAGCGCATTTGGCGACATTCCAGTCCCGGGACAGGTCGAAGATCGTGCCGATACGGCGGCACGAAGTACAGATCTGAACCTCTGGAAAACGAATCACCGGGACGTCTCGCTTGCTCCCGGCAGGCGGTGATTTCAGTTGGAGGACACCCAGTGACCGAGCCAACCGCGGTTCGCTCACCAATGGGCTCTCGGCTCTCCACTCGTCCAGCCCAGCGATCATGAAACTGGTTGTCTCGGAGGGAAAGAGGCCGCCGATCCCGTAGGTGCTCAGCAACTGAGTACGACGTGCCCGGGGGTTGGCGGTCATGACTTCCTCCTCATGACGATCGGGTAAAGGGTGCTTTCGGCGTCGACGTCGCGCATGCTCTGCAATGTCGGCCAGGGTGTCTCGTCCTGTGAGTACTCGATGCTCTCGTCGACCAAAGCGGTTCCGGCCTCGACGAGCAGCGCGGCCTCGGGATTGGTTCTGTTGCTGTATCGAAGGTTGTGCTTGGCCGCGACGTCCTTGACCCAGACATCGAGGAGCCGATCGAGTTCGGTGCTGGTGGCGTCGTATTCGTTCTCGGCAACTCGATCGACCCGCTCCTCGATCAGCTTGGCGACTTCCCGCAATTCGTCCCAGTGCTTTTCGGCGAGTACCGCTGAGCTGTCCCCGGACAGAGCCGGTACCAGCAGACGGGCGAGTGAAACCAGGACGCCGTGCAGACCGCGGTCGCGCGCTCGGGCCGCGAAGGGCGTCGCGCTGGTCGCTTCCACGGCACGATAGAGCGCTTGGTGATAGGGGACGAAGTTCTCGTAGTGGGACCGATCGCGGGACCGCGCGCTGTTGAAGATGACGACGACGAGGCCCGGATGCCTGCGTCCCACACGGCTGGTCGCCTGGATGTACTCGGCACTGGACTGCGGCTGTCCCATCACAGCCATCAGCCCTAGACGATCGATATCGACTCCGACCGAGATCATATTGGTGGCCAGGACGACGTCATCGGCCGAGCCATCGGCATACCTGCGTTCGAGTTGCTTGAGTCGGTCGGGGATGTCGGCGGACGGGACACGACTGGTCAGCTCGTTGAGCGAGCCCAGCTTCCGGGCGGCCGTACCCTTGCGGTTCGCGACCAGCGACAGCCGTTCTCGGACGTCGCCTTCGACTTGGAGATTGGCGCTGCCGAGCACCCGGAGGCTGTTGAAATAGCCCAAGAGCGTCCAGTAGGGATCGCGGGTGGCATCGTCACCCGCGATGTCGGCGGCGGCTTGAAGGACAGCCGTGTACGCGCGGACCAGCAGCGTCGCATGACTGGTTCCCGGCGCCATGATCCCGACGTAGGCGCGAGTGCCGAGTGCTTCGCGTGGTGCCGGCTCGGCGAAGAAGGACTGATCGGGATCGATCCCCGGCGGCGGGAATTGTGCGGCACTGCGAGCGAAGACCGCTTCGATCTGCTTTTCCGCCCGTCGGATGGTCGCCGTTGAGGCGATCACCTTGGGTCGACCATACGACGAGCCGTCATCCAAGGACTTGACCGAGCAGGCTGCGTCGATGGCCGTCTCGTACAGACCCACCATCGAGCCCAGAGGGCCCGAGATCAGGTGCAATTCGTCCTGGATGATGAGATCCGGGGGCAGCCCGACGCCGTCGCGCGCGAACAGCCTGCCCACATCCGATTTCCAGGCCATTTGCGCGAATTTGTCCACCGTGCCGAGGACCAGTTCGGGTCTGGTGTTGTAGATGTCCTCGTCGACGACATGAACCGGCAGTCCTTCGGCGAAATCGCATCCGGATCGTCCGCAGGCGATCCGCAGGTGCCGCTCCGGCCGCAGTACGACTTCGTAGAGATTGGCATCGAGCGCGGCCCCGCACCACGGACACTGGGTGAGTTGAACCGGATTTTGCTCACCGATCTCACGTCCCGAGCGCAATTGGCGGATGGCCCTCTTCGCCTCATCGAGGGTGTTCGGCGTGCCACCCGACCCCACCCACAGTCCGATCGAGAACGGTCGTCGACCAAGGTTCTCGATATCGCTCCGCCGGACGGTCTCGAGTGAGCACATCAGCATCGACGCGCGCTCGAACTGCTGAATCGTCAACAGCCGCAGGGTGTATCGCATGATGACCGCGACACCCACGGCCTCGGGGTCGTGCAGTCGGCGATGAATGATGCAGTACGCCACCAGACCGAGGTATGCCTCCGTCTTGCCGCCGCCGGTCGGGAACCACAGCAGATCCGCCAGCTCACGGTCGGGATGCTTGCGATCGCTCAGCGCTGGAAGGTTGAGCAGGATGTAGGCGATCTGGAACGGATACCACCGTTCGTTCTCGCCGGTACCGACCTGTCCGGCAGCACCACTGCGAATCCACTCTTGGCGGGCACGCTGCAACTGCATGGCGCGATTGGCCAAGCGGAAAGCTTGCATCGCGTTCGCGTTGTCGAGATGGCGGATCCCGGCGTCGATCCGGTCCGCTGCTTTGCGTGCGTCTCGGATATGGCGTTCCGCCACGGACCGAAGATCGGCCAGTACGCCGGCGGCACCGTTCTCGACGGTGGCCGCAAGGTCGTCGATCCATGCGCGATATCGACGAGTGAGTTCGCGCAGATTCGAGATCACCTCGGCTGCACCGGCTTCCGCGAGGAATGACATCCGTAGATCCACGGACTCGTCGAGTTGCCCCGGCCGGGCGCGACTCACTTCATAGGTCGGCAAAAAGGTGGTCTCCACTTCGGTGACCATGGCGTTGACTGCGGATGAGAGATCCCATGTTGCCGCGCAGCCGTGGCCGACCGCGAAGGTGTACATATTGCGGTAGAGCAGCGCCGCGCTGTCGAGATCCTCATCGTGACCGGTATTGCGATGAAAGGTGCGATTGACGATTGCCGGGCGATCGGTGCCGACCCGGAGTCCGACCTGGAACCAGGCTTTCGAGTCGCGCAGTGTCCCCCGAGGGGTGGTTTGAACATTGCGCAGCGTGATCGAAACCGTCACGATGCCGTCCCGCTCGGGGCGAACGTAGCGGTGCACCTGCAGACCCGGGACGACTTCGTCGGCGTGGATACCGGGTTTCGTGAGATCCTGTTCCAGCGTTGACAATTCGAGTGGGATCCGCTGCCACTGCCCGTCTCCTACTGCCGAACCCGCCTCGGCTACTTCGACATAGTGAGCACCGGCCGGCGTGATCGATATCGTGCGTGATTGCGAAAGGCGAACCGACAGAGTCAAACCCATCGTCGACGGGTACCGCATTCGCGACTGCGCGACGGGGGTGTCCTCGAAGGTGTCGCCGTCATACGATTCGGCTTCATCGGGCTCGGGCGGCTCCTGCAGCGGTTCACCGGACGGCCACAGCACACCGACGACGTAGCGGCTCAACGGCGGCTCGTCGAGTACCTCGGATTCCGTGGCATCGGGTCCGAACACATCCCGCGTGAGCTCTTCGATCATCTCGGCGCGGAATCGATACTTCTCACCAAGTTCTGGCCTCATTGCCTCATTCACTCTCCGACTCCCTGCTGTTCCAGTCCGGCAGCACCAACCCTGCGATACGGGGAACGAGCCACATCCCCGAACCGCCCAGGCCGGTCTGCTCTGTCATTCGTGGTTCGGCGGCCACGGTTTCGACCGAGACCACCGATAGTCCTGTCAGCTTCTTGGGCAGTGGTCGTCCACCGAGTCCGAACGCCTTCAGGAACGCGGTACCGAACGATTCACTGGACCTGCCGATCGCGGTTCCGTCGGCTGCGGCCACGAAAATGAAGGAGGGAATGACGCCCGCCGTGCGCTCTGGATCGAGATGTGCCTCGACATCCATTCCGTCGAACAGGGCCTCGCTCAGCCGACCCTGGAGGATGCCCGCGTCGGCCCGCGTTCCGAATGGCACATCGACCGCGACGTCGGCGTAGCAGAACTCCATTGTCTTGGTGCGCTTCGAGGTGCCGTTCCGGACTCGTTCCAGGATTCGACCGGGGAGCCAATACTCTTCGGTCCAGTAGGCATGGTTCTTGGCAAGGTTGCAGCTGAACACCTGGTCACGTGCCCTGCTCAAAGCGACATACCGCGCCCGAACCGCTGCCCAGAGATCGTCGCTCTTGCTCGGATAGCTCGGGTCGACCAGGAACACCCGGTCGAATTCGAGGCCCTTGGAGCGGTGGATGGTCGAGAGTATTACCTCGGCGTTGTCCTGTTCGGTCAACGCCAATGGGGTGGCGCCCGATCGGATGACAGTTCGTAGTCGAGACAGGTTCAGCGAGTTGTGATTTCGACCCGATTCCGCGGCCTTGAGCAGATACCAGGCGTCGCTGGGTGCCACACCGTGCGGCAGCTTGGACAGCGCCTCGTCGACGTCGTCCTTGGTGACGTCCATTCGACTGAATCCGTTCAGCGCCGGACCGATCCATCGTGCCGCACCGAACTCCTGTGCCGACCGGCGCACGACATGCCGGACTCCAAGCTTGTGCAGCTCGCGGGAAGCGCGAAGCACCTCTGCATTCGACACACAGAGAACCGCGGTGCGTGTGGCTCGCCCGGCCAGCAGCTCGGCCCAGTCTGCGGGATCACCCAGCGGGAGCAATGTCGAATCGAATTCTCGAATCAACTCCCACGCCTGTTCGGCGTCCTCGAGGTCGCGGATCCGGTTGCCCAGACCGATGATCTTCTTGGGATCGCTGCCCCGCGCGCGGTAATTCGTGTACAACGCCACCTGATGTGCACCGAGCTCGCTCCGGAGTGCGGTGAACACATCAGCTGACGTCGATCGGCTCTTGCTCTTCGCCAACTGGAAGTCGTAGATGGCTTGCAGCGGATCTCCCAATGCGGTGATCCCCACCTGCGTGTCCAGGGTGCGCAGTACGGCGAGGACGAAGTCTGCGCGGTCGCCGACCAGATCCTGGATCTCGTCCACCACCACATGGCGTAGGTCGTCGAGTTCGTACGGTCGTTCGGTCGTCTCGTTCAGATACTTCGTGGCCTGTCGAATGCGAGCATCGAAGTCACCTTTGGGCTCGATGTCGGCGTCCACCAGCAGTCGGTTCGCGAAGGAATCGAAAGTGCGCACGTTGGCCTGCGCCACCGCACGGGCATCCAGGCGCTTGCGGACCGCATCCACGGCAGCCCGCGAAAAGCTCAGCACCAGTATCTCCGCCGAGGCCGAAAGATCCTCGGCTGCGACAAGCTGCCCGATGCGCGCGGCCACGACCTCGGTCTTGCCCTGGCCCGCACCGGCCACCACCAGCAAGCGCGCTTCGATCGGCGATTCCACGATCGCGCGCTGAACATCGTCCAGTTCGACGATGGGAGCCTGAGGAGTCACTGGTCCTGCCATAGGGGATCGAAATGATGAAATGCGAGTTTGGTCCCGAACGCGTCGATGTTGTCCTTGACGTTGACGATGAGGACCTCCTCGGACCCGCCGTTGTGGGGCCCTCGTAACCCCCGTCCGATCATCTGTTGATATCGGTTGGGGCTGAACGTCGGCCGAGCCACGTACACCGCACCGACCTTCGGGGCATCGAAACCTTGCGACAGCACGTTGTAATTGGTCAGCACCCGGATTTCACCGGCCTTGAAACGATCGATCACCCGGCGGCGTTCGCTCGGCTGGGTGTAGCCGGCGATGGATGCCGATCGAATTCCCATGTCGCTCAGTACCGCCGCCAGCGTTTCGGCGTGCTGCACCGATGCTGTGAAGACGAGGGCCGTCATATCCGAGGGAAGGCCCTCGATCGAACTCAGAATCCGGCGGTTGCGTTGGTCGTTGGCTGCAACCGCCTCGAGGTCGATGCGGAAGTCCTCGAGATGGGTGGGCTCGGTCTCCTCCCGTCGGCGGGTCTTGCTGGGTGTCAACGTCATGCCATCCAGCTCGAGATGTCGCACCCGAGCGAGGATTCCGCGCCGCTGCAACTCGGCATGGGGGTCACTGCCCAGCACTCCGGCGGTCAGCAAGTTCGAGTCGTAGCGGTTGATGAGGCTGCGCGTCTGTTCCTCGTTGTGTCCTCGATACGGGCTGGCCGACAGCCCGATCAAGACCCGATCACGTTCTCTGGCACCGCGCTTGAGCCAGTTGAACAGTTCGGTGTAGGTCTTGGAGATCGACGTGTGCGCTTCGTCCACGAGCACGATGTCGGCATCGGCCAACCAGTCGTGCTCCCGCTTCCGGCTCAGGGACAGCAATTTCGCGTCGGTCGTGACGACAAGATGAGTGCCGTCCTCGGCCGGTGTGGTGTCGTTAGCGCCCCACAGTCTGCTGATGGTCAGCTTCGCACCCGGTCGCGCGGCCGACGACCAGGTGTAGGACCAGGTGTCGACGGCTTGCTCACAGAGTTCATCGGTCTGCGCGATCCAGAGAATGACCGGTTCGGAATCCGTCTGGGTCACGTGCTTGATGATGGCCTCAACGGCCACCCGCGTCTTACCGGATCCCGTCGGAAGGGACACGATTCCACGGTTCTTTCCGCCAGGTCGCAGCACCGCGAGCATGTTCTCGACCACCGCTTCCTGATAGTCGTGCAGCGGAGGGAGCCCGACCGGGCCGATCACCTCGAATCGCGGTGGCGGCGCAACGGTCCGGCTGCCCGCGAATTCGGGAGCCAGGCCGAGATCCTGAATCGCGGCTCGGGCTTGATACGAACCGGTCAGCTGCGGAAGGACGATCCCCTTCTCCTCGATTGCGGGCAACAGGCGTTTCAAAAGACCCGCACCCTTCGAAGCGCGAGCCATGGCCGCGATCTCCTCGTCGCGGAGCCGGCGTCCCCTGCGGGATTCAGCCAGTTTCACGGCGCCCTTGGGCAATTCGTTGCGAATCGCCTCGACGCCGGCGAGCATGACGAGCTTGCGATCCTCGTCCTTCTCCTTGCGGACTCGTTCGCGCAGTTGACTCTTGGCGCTGCGTTCGCCGATCTCCAACGTCTTCTTGAACAGCGCGGATGTGAGTTCCAGTCGCAGCGTTGCGTTCAGGCACGACAACAATGCGTCGTCGGTCAAGCTGTCAAGGAAGTAGACCGTGCGTTCGCCATCGCGCAGGATCGTGTGTCCCGCTTGCACCTCGGCGGGTGCGTTGCGCATCGTCACCTCGACCGCGATGTCGGAACAAGGGACGAGTTCGATATCGGGATCGCTACCGAGCACCGCACGCAGCCCCGGAAAACGGTCGATCAGCGGGGTGGTCTCACCGGATATGGTCGGCAGCACCGCCCGATTGACCAGACCGTGCGAATCCTGCAGTCCCCAACGGTTCAGCAGAGCGGTCATCTGCTCGCGTGTCGCCACCACGACGGCGGGATAGCCTGCGCTCTCCATCAGCCTGTAATCCGACTCGCGGAGAGTTACGTAGGTCTCGTCGGGTGCGGCCAGGGTCTGCTTCGACGAGACTTCGACGCCCAGCTCATCAGGTGCAGGTGCGCCGGCCGCAGCCGCGAAACCATACAGCCGGTGCAATTTTGCCTGATCCAAGTACTTCCACGGGTTCACCAGGATCCGGCGCCATTCACGTTCCGTGAGGTGCGACGTGAGACCGAGCGAACGTGCCTGCGATTCGCTCACCCGGGCAACCGGAAGGAGCTCGTCGGGGAAGCCGGGAACCGGAGCGAGTACTTCGCGTACCGGCCTCGGGCCGAAAGCAGTATCGAGGACACCGTGCTGGGTCAACCACCACACCGCCGGATTGGTGAACGGCATTCCGGCGCCGCCTCCGGCGCCGACGCTCCAGGGGGTGGTATGGCCGCGCAGGATCAGGTGGGTGAGGTTCCGACGTCCTTCGGGTGACAAACGGGACAGGGTGTCCAGCCCGCGATAGGTCCTACCCGGCGTGATGCGGACCCGTCCAGGTTGTACCGCCGCTCCTTGGTCCGCGGACCACTTGCAGTATTGCTCGCGAGCCGCCTGGTCCCACTCGACGAACCACTCCTCGCCGTCGGGCTTGCCGAGCTGCGGTTCGCTGTAGGCGCCGAGGGCCCGCAACAGCTGAATGTCCGCTTCGTGGAACGCCGTATCGATGGTCAGCTCCGCGTCACGCGTCCCGTCGGGCGGGACTATGACACCGGGCAGCAGAGCCTCGCGGAGCGGCACGACGCGGCGGGCCATGGATCGGACCGGAGCCGCACCCTCACCGAAGGCGGCCGTCAATGTCTCGACGGCATCGCGAGGCCGTAGTCCTCGGGTGAGCCGCCACAGTCGTTCGACCATATGCCCGGTGGGTGAACCGCTGGTCATCTGGGCGACCTGCGACTTCAAACGGCCAAGCTGGTCCATCGGGCCGATACGTAGCTCGCGGAGTGCCTCGACGACCGCCGCATCCTCGGTCACCGCGGGATGGACGAACTGCGGTCCAGGCTCACTGTCGAAGTCGGAGACGAAGATTCGACCGGCATGCGGTTGTTGCAACGAGTTGTCCGCCGCGAGCACGAAGGCGCCTAGGCGCATTTCTCTCGCATGGTCACTGGCGTGCGCGTCGACCAGGGCCGCGAGCTTGATGGCTTCTCGCGATCCGGGAACACCTGCCGCCTGTGCCAGCGCTCGCAGCCACTCGCCGACGCTGCGCCGCTTGGTTCGGCTGAGCGCAATGAGCCGCTCTACCTTCGCATTACGCTCACGAGTGCTCTCACCCGAACCGTGCAGCCAGTTGCTCGGTCGTCCTTCCACCGTTGCCCAACGTGGTTTCCACGAGTTGAAGTCCGAGAGGAACTCCGGTGCGAGGTTGATACCCGTCGGCCGCAGGAGCTTCCCGTTCATATCGGGCAGGCACGGAACCTGCGCCACTGCGATCATGATCGGGTCGTTGATCTCATCGTCCGCCCACGAGCGCGCCTCACGCCCGCGCGCAGGCAGAATGTCGAGGACGGAGCCCGGGTCCTTCTCGTTCACCAACTCCGCGAGATTCGAGCTGACGAGATCCGGCAGCGTCGAGAGCAGGATCTCCCGGTTGTATTCGCCTTCCAGGATGTCGTGCCTGTCTTCGTTGGTTTTGAAGGGCGCGTTGATGATTCCCGCCAGCGTGGTCTGCGAGTTCGTCGGGAAATAGGACCAGAACGAGCCGATCCGTGTCCTGTCCTTGTCCGGCACCGCCCAGGTCACCTCGATGGATTCGCGGCCCGTGATGCCCCCCGCCTCCGCGCGAGCGGCCTCGGAGGGTTCGTGTGCTGCACGAAATACTTGCCACCCGTTCGCCGTTTCACCGGAGCTGAGGGTTACTCGATGGCCGATACGAGTGGCGGACCAAACGTGCCGGATATTCGAGATATCGTTGCGCAGTTCTATTTCGCGGACATGCGGTGTGAAGAGAAGGAATTCGGGAGGGAAGTCCAACAGGGCGGCACCCAGCCAATCGATGCCATCCTTCAGCGGCAGCCGTACCACCGTCGATGCCCAGTCCATGAGTTCGGCGAGAATGCGGTCGGCACTAGCGGCCTCATGCGGATCGATCGGCTCTCCGATTCGCAATACGGGTGTATGCGGCACGTGTGGAGAAATCTCACGAACCAACCGCTCGCTCTTCGCTCGATCGAATCGGAATGATCCACTCCGGCTGATGATCTCGGGGCGATCCGTTATTCCAAGCACGGACTTGAACCCTAGGCCGAACCGCCCGATCTCGTTGTCGCGCTTTCTGGAAAGGTGCGATGCCATGATCGTCTCGACACCCACGAGCGTGATGGGTCGGCCATCGTTTGCGCAGTACAGATGGTCTTCCGACAACACCAGAGAAATGCGGCCGCAATCGTCGGTCAACGCGTCTGCCGCGTTCTGGACCAGCTCATGCAGCTGCTTCTTGCCATACCCGCCGGTAATGTTGGAGAGTTCGATTCCTCCATCCTGCTCGATAAGGTTGGGCTTCGCGCGATACGCGGCCAGGCATTGCTCGGTTTGCTGCCGTACAAAGTGCCCTAGTTCGCATTCGACGCCACCCCACCCTGATCTCATCTCGCCACCCCAAGAGTTCAAACCTCAGTGCATCGCACTGCTTCCGATGATCATGCCAGTTGTTGTTGCTCGATGACGAGTGCGCGCTTTCGGCAACTCGACCGATGCGAAGGATCATGGCACAGGCATCCGACAAGTCTTGACCGCCAGTTCGATACAAACACAGTGGATTTCGAACTATTGTTCGAGTTGAGAAGTCGGCTTGGTGACTTCTTAGTCGTGCGTCCATTCAAGATTGCGGGTTGTGTGAACGTCCGTGGATGCGCCGCGAACCTGCCGTGAAGTGCGTGTCTTCGACGGAGTCCCTGCTCACGGAATCGAATGGCCGGTCCCGACACCCTTCCGCCGTTGCCGTTGTCGACTACTTGTGTAGGTGACCGTAGTCGCGGCGCGTGGTCGGCGAATCGGTCGGTCAATCCGTCCCATCACGGTTTGCCCCTGGATATTTGGCACAGAATGTCACACGGCAGCGGCAGCGGTCAGCGACCGCGAAAGGGCGTGGGCATCATGGATCCATGACATCTGGTGTAGTTGTCCGGCCGGTCACGGCGGAAGACGAGAAGTTCCTGTGGGCGATGCTTTTCGAGGCGGCCCATGCGGGGGAGCAGGGGATGGTTTCGCCGGATGAGTTGAAGGGGGTGCCGGAGTTGGCTTGTTATGTCGAGGGGTGGGGACGAGCGGGGGACTTTGGGGTTGTTGGTGGGAGGGATGGGGAGCTGGAAGGGGCCGCTTGGGTGCGGTGGTTCACGCACGATAAGCCGGCTTATGGGTATGTGGATGATGAGACGCCGGAGTTGGCTATTGGGGTGGCGCCGGGGTTGCGTGGGGTTGGGGTGGGGACGGCGTTGCTCGATGAAGTGGTCAAGGAGGCGCGGTTGCATTGCCCGGGGGTGAGTTTGAGTGTGCGGCTGTCGAATCCGGCGTTGCGGCTCTATCGGCGGGCGGGGTTTGTCGAGGTGCCTGGTACGGAGATGATCGATCGGTCCGGTGGGTCCAGTATCACTATGGTGTTGCGGTTCAGTTGATTACGCGGTCGGTGCGGTGGCCTGCGGGTCAGAGCTCGCGGTGGAGGTCGAAGGCTAGGCGGCCGGGGGACAGGTAGTCCTTTGGGTCGAGGAGCATTCGGATTTGGGGGCGGTCGTCGTCGGGGAGGCGGGAGAGTTCTTCGTGCAGGGGGGTGCGGAAGGCTTCGCCTCGGGCGGTGAAGACGGGGAGCCAGTTGTCGTGGTGGTTGGGGATGAAGATTTTGGGGCGGAGGGCTTGGATGTAGGTGCGGGGGTCGCGGAGGCCGTTGGTGAACTGGTTGTAGCCCTGGACTGCGCCGATGTGGACGGTGGATGGGGGGAGGGCTTTTAGGGCATCGATTACTTGGGGAGCCCTGTCTGCCAGGGGGCCTGAGGAGTCGTGCCAGGTGAGGGTGAAGTTCTCGGTGCGGAATTGGTGGAGGAGGACGCCGCCTTCGGGGGCGGAGAGGTTGCGCACCAGGTGGGCTGCGTCGATGAGAGTTGGTGCGTAGGTTCGGATGTCGCCTATGCAGGGGGTGGGGCGTAGGCGGGTGGAGGCGTCTGGGCCTTCGTGGCGGGCGGTGCGGGCGGAGTGCAGGTGGCGGATGGTGGTTACCGAGATGCCTGGGGTCAGGTCGAAGTCGTAGCGGTCGCCGGGGTTCGCGGCGGCCGAACCCAGTTCGACGCAATCGAATTCGGGTCGGGTGACCTGTTTGCGGATGGTGGCGCAGTGTTCGGCGGTGCCGTATACGACGGCGCCGCTGGCTTGCGCGATGGGCCCGGCGTCGGCCGCGTGGTCGAAGTGGGCGTGGCCGATGAAGATGGCGGCGGGGCGCAGGGCCGCGACTTCGGCGGGGGTGGTGGGGACGTAGCCGGAGGTCACGCCGCGCGGCACCCAGGCGTCGAGCAGGAAGACGTGCCCGCCCATGGCGACGGCGAAGCTCGCGCAGCCGAACCAGGCCAGCAGGACCTGGTCGTCGCGGACGGCGCCGGATTGCGGGTTCACGGCGTTCGTGCCGAAGAAGTGCTGACGCGCGGCAATGGTGTCGGCCAGGGTGGGCTCGGGGAGGGGAGGTGCGGTGAACCGGTTGGTCAGGCCGGTGAGGCTGCGGGAGATGTTGGCCATGCGGGTCCCCTTAGGTCGTGGGGTGGGCGCCACCCTGCCCGATCCGCATTCTGCACGGATCGGGCGGGGGTGTCACGTGGTTCGCGTGGAACGGACGCCTATCCAGGTCATCACGCGCTCGAGGGGGCCGCGGCCCAGGACGAGGACCCAGAGAGTCGAGGCGGCGAGGGTGACGGTGACGAAGACTGCCAGTGGGGTGTTGTCGGTGAGTTCCAGGTCGCGCAGGAATCGCAGGGCGATGATGTGGCCGGCGTAGGCCGTGAGGGGGATGGAGCCTACGGCCGCGATGGGGAACAGCAGGGGGCGGATGCGGGGTGCGAGATACAAGAGCAGGCCGAGGACAGTCAGGGCGAAGCCGAGGGAGCCGGCGATCTCGAAGGTGGTGCCGGAATGTGGTTCGGCGGTGCGCAATTGGGCCCAGTCGGAGTCCTCGGGGGAAACCGGGTCGCTCAGCAGCCACGCGGCGCCGTAGCCGAGGATCATGAGGGCGATGCCGGCAGCGATCAGTCGATTGCGGAGTGCGAGGGAGCGCAGGTCGGATCGTCCGATGGCGAGTCCGGTGAGCGCGAAGGTGATCCACACCAGGCCGGGGTAGTCGCCGAGGACTGCGAGATCGGTTATTTGTGCGCCGGAACAGGTTTCGGCCATCGGAGCGCAGGTGTCCGGCAGGAGATGGGACAGCCATACCGTGAGCGGCGGGGCGAGCACGGACCAGGCGGCGGCGAGGATGAGCAGGCGGCGTGGCGTCCAGCGCAGGAAGGGGATGCACAGGGCGAACAGGAGGGCGTAGGTCTGGAGGATTACCGAGATGCCGGTGCCCAGGGCCGTCAGGAGACCGCCTGCGGCGAATAGGACTATGGCGCGCACCAGGATTCGGAGTCGTGCCGATACCAGACGGGTGCCGGTGGGCGGGTTCTCGTGGCCGGTGAGCAGGGCGATGGATACGCCCGCCAGCGTCGCGAACAGGATCGAGGAGCGGCCGTGTGCGATCGACAGCCAGCTGCCGGGGTCGTTCCAGGCCAGGGTTCGGGTGACGCCGATGTGGGCGACGATCATCCCCAGCACCGCCAGGCCGCGCGCGGCGTCGAGGGCCACGATGCGGGAACTGGGTGGTGCTGTGGCCGCCACGGGTGCGGCGGCGACGGTTGCGGTCATACCGGCATGTTCTCGGAACGACCATTAGGAAGTGATGAGGCCGGTAGGGATGCTCCGGGCCTCGACCGGGACGAGGCGACGTGGCCGTCCAGGCCTGACGGGGGTCAGCGCGGGCTCACGACACCGCAATGCGGTAACCGAGACCTTGCCGTTGCTATGGGCTACCGGGTGGTGAATGCCGGGATCACACTGTGACGAACCGGTTGGTAAATGTTCAGCCTGTTGTTAACCGCTTCGCGTTCTATCGATTTCAGAGGTAGCTGAACGAAGGCTACCGGTAGGGCAATTGGGGTTCACCATGTACAACGAGGTACATGCGGCCGCGCTGGAATGCGAAGACCACAAGTACACGATGCGCATCAGCCGGCTGGCGATCGATAAGCTCGGGATCCGGTTGTACGACCGGGTTTCGGCGGTGCTCGCGGAGTTGATCGCCAATTCGTACGATGCCGATGCCACCGAGGTGGCGGTGGAGCTGCCGTGGGGGGTCACCCTGACCGGCAATATCCGGGCCGCGGACGAGCCCGCGTACCGGATCGTGGTGTCCGACAACGGGCATGGGATGACGGCCGAGGAGATCAACGAGCACTATCTGATGGTCGGCTCGGATCGGCGGGTGCGGACCGGGTCGGATCTGTCGCGGGAGCGGCGGCGGCCGGTCATGGGGCGCAAGGGAATCGGGAAACTCGCCGCGTTCGGGATCTGCCGCACCATCGAGGTGATCAGCGCGGGCAGCCATCCCGGGGATTACACCGACCTCGGCTGGCCGGTCTCGCATCTCATCATGGATCTGGACGAGATGCTCACCGACACCGAACGGGACTACTACCCGAAACCCGGTGCGATGGACGGTACTTTCACCGCCCGGCGGGGGACCACCGTTATTCTGAGCAACTTCTTTCGCAAGCGGGTGAACACCGGCACCGAGCTGAATCGCCAGCTGGCCTCCCGCTTCGGCATCGAGCGCGCCGATTGGCGGGTCGAGGTCCGTAACAGCAACGGCCGGGAGAGCTTCACCCTCAGCGATCTGCCGATCGATGTCATGGAGGAGACTCGTATAGACACCGCGCGGGTACCGGTGCGTTTCGGGCATCAGTACCTGCCGGTGTCCGGGTGGATCGCCTACTCGAAACAGCCCTACCGGGACGAGGCCATGGCCGGTGTGCGGATCTACGCGCGCGGCAAGATCGTCGCGCAGACAAGGGATTTCGGAATTCCGGCCGGGTTCACCGGCGAATTCAAACTGCGTTCCTATCTGGTCGGCGCCATCAATGTCGACTGGCTCGACGACGACGAGGATCTGGTGCGCTCCGACCGCCAGGACATCATCTGGAACTCCCCGCGCGGTGAGGCCCTGGCGAATTGGGGCCAGGCGCTCATCAAGGAAATCGGCAGGCTCGGCGAGAAATCCATTCGCCGCCGGGTCTGGGAGGAGTTCGTCGAGCGCTCCCGGCTGCACGAGACCCTGGAGGCGATCGCCCCGGGCGACCGCATGTTCCGGGATTCCGTCGTCGAGGCGGCGCGAATTCTGGTGGCGCACAAGGATCGTGCCTCGCTCGACGATCCCGCGCACATCCAGAACATGCTGCGCCTGGCGCTCTCGCTGGGCCCGCAGCGCAGCCTGCTCGAGACCCTCAAGGAGATCGCCGAGGACGGCGAGGACCCCGAACTCGATGTGGTGGTCGCCCTGTTCGAACGCGCCCGCGTCGCCGAGATCTACTCCCTGGGCCAGATCGCCAGCGAACGCGTCGCCGTCGTGGACCGCCTGCGCGCCCTCATCGACGACCGGCGCTCCCTGGAACGCCCCTTCCAGGAACTCATCGAATCCGCCCCGTGGCTGCTCGCCCCGGAATGGACGCCGCTGGGCATGAACGAATCCCTCAAACGCGTCCGCGCCAGCTTCGAGCGCTGGTACGCGCAGAAATTCGGCGCCAATCTGGTGACCACCGCCATCGGCAGCCACAAGCGCGAACCCGATTTCGTGCTGCTGCACGACTCCGGCGAACTCTGGATCGTGGAGATCAAGCGCATGGATTACCACCTCACCGACGAGGAGTACAACCGCGCGGTCAACTATCTCTACGAACTCGACCGCTTCCTCGAGGAGAATCCCCGCATCGGCGCCCAATTCCCGCGTCGCCGACTGACTTTCATCGTCGACCACATCGACCGCCTGGGCCCGGCCTCGCTCTCCTCGCTCATGAGCGACCGCCGGGTCGACCGCCGCACCTGGCGTGAACTGCTCGACTCCACCCTGCGCGCGCACCGGGACTTCCTGGAGCGCGTCTACGCCATGCGCGACAACGGGGAGGACGAACAGTCCGATGGCGGCATCCGGGCCGGCTGAGACCGTCGCAGCACAGAACACTGGCGATGGTGCGGTGAATCGAGTTGCTGAGCAGCGTGTAATCGCGACGCGACCCAGTGATTTGGTGTGGTCCGGGTAACTCCTGGGGTACGTCTAGAATCGGTTCGGCTCCCGACCGGGGGCACGCGTGCCCGATGGTCAACGGCTCCCAGCCGGGCGCTGAAGATGCGGGGAGGCGGAGGAGCATGGTTCACGGCACGGTGAAGTGGTTCGACAGTGAGAAGGGCTTCGGTTTCATCCGACCCGACAACGGCGGCCCTGACGTGTTCGTGGAGTACACCGAAGTCGAAGGCCACGGTTTCCGGTCCCTGGTGGAAGGTCAGCGCGTCGAATTCGAGGTGCGCCGGACCAAGCCGGGACCGGAAGCCGTCGGCGTCCGAGTGATCACCGAACGCGGCTTCTGAAGAACTCCGCCGCGAGTTCTTTCCCGCGTTCACGCTGCGCGGGCTCGTCCTTGACGAATTCCACTGCCGCCCGCTCGAACTCGGCCGAGATGAATTCCGCGATCGGCGCCGGAACGCTGCCGGATCCCATTTCCCGGGTCCGCGATTTCAACTCCGTCAATTCCGCTACCGACGCCACGAATTCACCCGGCAAATCGCATTCCGCGAGCAGCGTCGGCAAATGCATAGGAGCCACCGCTTTATCGGAATGCTCGTGCAGCCAGCGCAATGCCATGGCCGGTCGCAGCGAATAGAACACCTTCTTCAGCGACCGGTTCGAGTCGAACAGCTGCCACTGCCGTCGCCCCAGATGCAGGTAATGCCGGGCGATCCGGTTGCGGTCCGCGATGTCATCCGCCAGCGCGCGTAATTCGTCCCGGAATTGCGCGTCCCCGCGGTAGACGATCGGCGACATCAGCCACTCGATGAGCACCGCATTCCCGTTCACCAGCAGCCGCAGCGCCTTCACCAGATCCCAGCCGTTGACATCCAGCAGCCCCACCAGCGGCGTCTCGATGACATCCCGGCCGGGCCACGGCGTCAGGTAGTCCGCGGCCGTGCGCGCATAGACGAACCGGCAGTCGTAGTCCGAATCGGGCGAGGGAAAACCCCAGGCCCGGCTGCCGCTCTCGATGGCGAGCAGCACGTCGACCCGGTGCTCGCGCTCGATTCGATCCAGCTCGCCGTCGATCGTCGCGACCACCGCGGAGTCCATGGATGAGGGGATCGAACGCAGTGTCATGCCCGCTGACGCTAGCGCCCGCAGCCGCGCAGGTCCACGCGTTTTCGTACCGGTCATGCCCCTGAAAACAGGGGCGTGATTTGTCCGTTATAGCGGCGTATTTCGATTCGTGATGAACCAGGTCACACGTCCAGGAGCCTATGACCTGAGTCACAGAGCGCTAATGCCGCGTAACGGGTGGTGAAATGCCCTCGATAGGCTGATCGTCAGTAAGTTCAATCCGAGAGGTAATTACATGATCCCCGTTATCATTGACACCGGTTCCGCTGCTCTGAACGGCCTGCTCGACACCGGCTCCGCCGCGCTGCACGGCCTGCTGAACACCCTGTGGACCGGCTCCTTCGGCAAGTGATTAACTGCTGGTAGTCCGCGGACAATACGGGCCACGGACGAGCCGGCATCTTGCTGACGTCGATCTAATTCGACTTCGAAAGCCCGGCCTCGCGCTCCGCAGCGGCGAGGCCGGGCTTTCGGCTATTCATAGCCACTTCCTCTAATCGCGAAAATCCGCCTCGCGAGTACCTGATTCGCTGATTGTTAGCCGAATCCGGCTGCCTCCCTTTCGTTTAGACAGCGCCGATCCGATGGCCTAAGTTTGCCCGTATTCGGACGGTCGTCCAAGGATCTGCCGCACTGCGAGAGGTGCGGTCGCGGCCGTCCAGAGGAAGAGAGTGTTGATGAAGCGGGTACCGCCACGGCGCCCCCGGCCCCGTCGAGTGGGCCGCACATGAACATCGAGGCACTACAAGCCAGCTGGCGCCAGGTCGAGCGGATCGGCGACGAGGCCGTCCAGTACTTCTATTCGCACCTGTTCCTGGCCCATCCCGAGGTGCGGGACATGTTCCCCATCCGGATGACCGGACAGCGCGACAAGTTCTTCGCCGCCCTCGGCCGCATTGTCACCAATGTCGAAACCCTTGCCGCCGACCCGGAATTCGTCGCCCAGCTGGGCCGCGACCATCGCCGCTTCGGCGCGGTGGCCGCGCACTACCCGGCCGCCGGCGCCTCGCTGCTGGCCACGCTCGCGCATTTCCACGGCCGCGCCTGGACCGATGAGCTCGCCCAGACCTGGACCGACGCCTACTACGCGGTCGCCGACATCATGGTCAATGCCGCCGAGGCCGCCTCGGACACCCCGGCCTGGTGGGACGCCGACATCGTGGCCACCGAGAAGCGCAGCGTCGACGTCACCGTGCACACCGTCCGGCCGCACCAGCCGTATCGCTACCAGCCCGGCCAGTCGCTGGCCGTCGAGATCCCGCAGCGCCCGCGGCTGTGGCGCTACTTCTCGCCGGCCAACGCGCCGCGGCCCGACGGCACCTTCGACATTCACGTCCAGGTCGTCGACGGCGGCGAGGTCAGCGCGACCTTCGCCCGCAATGCCCGGCCCGGCGATCGGATCCGGCTGGGCGCACCGGTCGGCAATGCCTTCGTGATCCCGCCGGGCGCGGTCGACAACCTGCTGCTCATCGCCGGCGGCTCCGGGCTGGCCCCGTTGCGCGCGGTGGTCGACGGCATCGAACAGCAGTCCCGGCAGGGCTCGGTACCGCGCGTGCAGCTGCTGCACGGCGTGCGCACCTCGTGGAATCTCTACGACCACGAGGCCCTGCAGGCGCTCACCGAGCATCCGTGGTTCAGCTACACCCCCGTCGTATCCGAGGATCCGGGATTCCACGGCGTGCAGGGCACCGTCGGCGCCGTCGCCGCGCGCGGGCGCGACCTGACCGGCACCACCGCACTCGTATGCGGTTCCCCGGCCATGGTCACCGCGACCGTCGCCGCGCTGACCGCCGCCGGAATGCCGCGCCACGCCATCAGATTCGAGACGTTCGGCCAAGCGCCGGTCGCCGACCAGGCCGGACGCAGTGTGGACAAGGTTGCCCAATGGATGTGAAACCCGAGGATATTCGGAACAACAAGTTCGACGACATCCGCAACACCAAGTTCAAGGGAGCGCGCCTGGGGCGCAAGGGATATGACGCCGAAGAGGTGGACCGCTTCCTGGAACAGCTGCACGCCCGCATGGCCCGGCTGGCCCGGGAGAACCGGAATCTGACCCTTACCAGCAACTCCCAGGAACTGGCCCGGTTGCAGCGCGAGAACATGCAGCTCGCGTCCAAGAGCGAAGCCCTGCAGATGCAGATGCAGACCATGGCCTCCGCCGGCGATGTCGCCGAACTGCAGCAGCAGCTGGCCAACTCGCATTGGGAAATCGCCCGGCTGCAAGGCGAATTGGAGAAGGACGAGCTCGGCATCAGCACGCGCGCGGTCAATGTGCTCAATCGCGCGCAGCTGTCCGCGGATGCCATTATCGAACAGGCCGAGCAGCACGCCCGCGACCTGATGGCCGTGGCGCGCTCTCAGCAGCGTGAAATGCTGCAGCAGACAAGGGAATCCGCCGGATCCACCCGATTCGCCGGATACCTCGACCAGGATCTCGAGGACCAGCGCTACGAGCAGCTGCGCGCCTACTCCGATCTGCTGCGCACCCAGTTGCAGACCATGATCGCGACCCTCTCGGTCGAGGTCGACAAGCTGGCGCTGCTCCCGCTGCCGGGCAACCAGGCCACCGCCGTGGCGTTCCCCGGCGATCCCTTCCCGCCGCGCGGTCTACCGGCCGACGGCTCGGAGCCCGCACCACACCACTGATTCACCGTCCAGCCCACGGAGAAACACATGAATATCGAAGCCTTGCAAGCCAGTTGGAAGCAGGTCGAAGCGGTCGGCCCGGAAGCGGTCGAGTACTTCTACAACCACCTGTTCGACAGCCACCCCGAGGTGCGCGGCATGTTCGCCGAGGACATGTCCGAACAGCGCGCCCGCTTCCTGTCCGGACTCGGTCGCATCCTCACCAATGTCGAAACCCTCGCCGCCGACCCGTCGTTCGTGCAGCAGCTGGGCCGCCATCACGCCGGTCTCGGTGTGGTGGCCGCGCACTATCCGGTCGCCGGCGCCTCGCTGCTGGCCACCCTCGAGCACTTCCACGGCGATGCGTGGACCCCGGAGCTCGCCGAGACCTGGGCCGCCGCCTACGGCGCCGTCGCGGACATCATGATCTCCGCGAACTAGCGCCGCATCGACCGCGTGCTTGCGCGACTCCGCGAGCCGGTCCCGGATTCCACCGGGACCGGCTTTCGAAATTTGCTGAACGATTGCCATTTTCGAATCCGGTCCGAACCGTGCGACCGGGACTGTGCGGCCTGCACCACCGGCACGTGGCCGAACCGGACAATCGACCAAAAGGCGTCCCATCGAGTGGGGAAACCCCCACGTCACCTGTGTGATGGCAGCCGCCTACCGGGCGGTAAGGCCACCCGAAATCGAGCACACTAAGCTGACGCCCGTAAATCCCGGATCCCTTCCTCAGGAGTACCCCACAGTGAGCCAAGCAGGACGTCCTGTTGTTCTGATCGCCGACAAGCTCGCCCAGTCGACCGTCGACGCGCTCGGCGACGGCGTCGAGGTTCGCTGGGTCGACGGCCCCAACCGACCCGAGCTGCTCGCGGCCGTCCCGGAAGCCGATGCGCTACTGGTGCGCTCGGCGACCACCGTCGACGCCGAGGTGCTCGAGGCCGGCAAGAACCTGAAGATCGTCGCCCGCGCCGGCGTCGGCCTGGACAATGTCGACGTGCCCGCCGCCACCGAGCGCGGCGTCATGGTCGTCAACGCGCCGACCTCGAATATCCACACCGCCGCGGAGCACGCCGTCACCCTGCTGCTCGCCGCCGCCCGCCAGATCCCGGCCGCCGACGCCACGCTGCGTGAGCACACCTGGCAGCGCAGCAAGTTCAATGGCGTCGAGATCCTGGGCAAGACCGTCGGCGTCATCGGCCTGGGCCGCATCGGCCAGCTGTTCGCCCAGCGCCTCGCCGCCTTCGAGACCAAGATCGTCGCGTACGACCCCTACACCTCCCCGGCCCGCGCCGCCCAGCTCGGCATCGAACTGCTGAGTCTGGAAGAGGTGCTCGAGCGCGCCGACTTCATCTCCATTCACCTGCCCAAGACCCCCGAGACCAAGGGCATGCTGAACAAGGAGACCCTGGCCAAGACCAAGAAGGGCGTCATCATCGTCAATGCCGCCCGCGGCGGCCTGATCGACGAGCAGGCGCTGGCCGATGCCATCACCTCCGGCCACGTGCGCGCCGCCGGCCTCGACGTGTTCGAGACCGAGCCCTGCACCGACAGCCCGCTGTTCGATCTGCCGCAGGTCGTGGTGACCCCGCACCTGGGCGCCTCCACCGCCGAGGCCCAGGATCGCGCCGGCACCGATGTCGCCAAGTCCGTGAAGCTCGCCCTCGCCGGTGAGTTCGTGCCCGGCGCGGTGAACGTCGCCGGCGGCGCGGTCAGCGACGAGGTCGCCCCGTGGCTGGAGCTGGTGCGCAAGCAGGGCGCACTGGTGGGCGCGCTGGCCAGCGAGCTGCCGGTCAGCCTGGAGGTCCAGGTGCGCGGCGAGCTGTCCGCCGAAGACGTTGCCATTCTGGAGCTTTCGGCGCTGCGCGGGGTCTTCTCCGCCCTCATCGAGGACTCGGTCACCTTCGTCAACGCCCCGTCGCTGGCCAAGGATCGCGGCATCGAGGCCACCGTCACCACCCACACCGAGAGCCCGACCCACCGCAGCCTGGTCGACCTGCGCGCCGTGTTCGGCGACGGCCGCACCCTGAACGTGGCCGGCACCCTGACCGAGCCGCAGCAGGTCGAGAAGATCGTCAATATCAACGGCCGCAACTACGACATGCGCGCCGAGGGCCTGAACCTGGCCGTCCTCAACTACGAGGACAAGCCGGGCCAGCTGGGCCGCCTGGCCACCAAGCTCGGCGACGCCGGCATCGACATCCTGGCCGCCCAGCTGTCCCAGGACCTGGACAAGACCGGCGCCACCGTCGTCCTGCGCGTCAACAAGGAGGTCCCGGCCGAGGTCCAGACCGCCATCGCCGAGGCCGTCGGCGCGGCCAAGGTCGCCCAGGTCGACCTGAGCTAGCCCGCCTCCCCGGGACTTTGGCGCCCTGCCGAGAGCCGTTGGCGGTCGTGCACGCGTGCCGCCGGTTGGGTACCGAAACGATTTTGGGCGTACCCGGGGAGTTACCCGGACCGCGCGAAATCAGTTGTCGCCTTTACAAACGAGCCCCCTCCACTGACGTGGAGGGGGCTCGTTGTGTCTGTCGGCGGCTTGGAGAGGGTCCGCGGGTCAGCGCACGCGCCGCTCGCGCGACTCGACGGCGTCCTTCGCCTCCACCAGGCTCGCCCCCGGGTTGAGGTCGCGATAGACCTTGATGGCGTGAATCTTCTTGCCGCGCTGGATGAGTTCGTCGATCTCGCTGTAGTCGAGCGACAGGCTCGGATCCGAGATGCCGAGATGTTTGATGATAAGATCCAGTTTGCGTTCGAGGCGATCGATCTTGCGCTCGAGTCGGGAGTTGTCGAACATGCCTCGAACCTACCGAGGCCGCTGCGCATTCCAGGCGGCGGTGGCGTCCGGCTCGATGCCGCCGCACAGGGCGGAGCCGGGCTCCGTGCGTCATCGGTCTCACAGAGTGGGAGGAATCCCGTTCGACCTGCTGCTGCCTGATCTCACTAATTGGGACTGGCTTGCCCTGGTGGGGGCGGCGGAATATCCACCCGCTATCGTGACGGTCGGACTCTCTTCCCAGCTGAACGGAGCATTGTTGTCATGAAACTCGCTGTCATCCCGGGCGACGGTATCGGTCCCGAGGTCATCGCCGAGGCGCTCAAGGTGCTCGATGTGGTGGTGCCCGGCGTGGAGAAGACCGAATACGACCTGGGGGCCAAGCGGTTCCATGCGACCGGGGAGATCCTGCCCGACACCGTGCTGCCGGAGCTGAAGCAGCACGACGCGATCCTGCTGGGCGCGATCGGCGATCCGTCGGTGCCGAGCGGCGTGCTCGAGCGCGGGCTGCTGCTGCGCACCCGGTTCGAGCTCGATCATCACGTGAACCTGCGGCCGTCCAAGCTGTACCCGGGCGTCACCTCCCCGCTGGCCGCCAACCCGGAGATCGACTTCGTCGTCGTGCGCGAGGGCACCGAGGGCCCGTACACCGGCACCGGCGGCGCGATTCGCGTGAACACCCCGCACGAGGTGGCCACCGAGGTGTCGACCAATACCCGCTTCGGCATCGAGCGCGTGGTGCGCTACGCCTTCGAGAAGGCCAAGCAGCGCCGCGGGCATCTGACGCTGGTGCACAAGAACAATGTGCTCACCTTCGCCGGCTCGCTGTGGCAGCGCACCGTGAACGAGGTCGCCATGGAATACCCGGATATCGAACTGGCGTACCAGCACATCGATGCGGCGACCATCCACATGGTCACCGATCCGGGTCGCTTCGACGTGATCGTCACCGACAACCTGTTCGGCGACATCATCACCGACCTCGCCGCCGCCGTCTCCGGTGGCATCGGCCTGGCCGCCTCCGGCAATATCGACGCCTCGGGAACCAATCCGTCGATGTTCGAGCCGGTGCACGGCTCCGCGCCCGATATCGCCGGCCAGTCCAAGGCCGATCCGACCGCCGCGATTCTCTCGGTTGCGCTGCTGCTCAACCATCTCGGCAATGCAGAAGCGGCCGCACGGATCGAATCGGCCATTGCCAAGGACCTCGCCGCACGGACCGCTCCGGCCTCGACCGTGGAGATCGGCGACCGCATCGCCGCCTCCGTCTGAGCCCCGCGAACCGAACGGCCCCGCACCCTTTCGAGGGTGCGGGGCCGTTCCGCTGCGCGTGGTGGCGATTTATGCTGTGACACAGCGTGATACGCCGATGTCGCAAATGTGATGAAATCGACGCACTGTCAAGGGGATGCGAAAACGTAACGGGCGCATCCCTTCCGGATTTGCGGGCCGGCGGCCGATCTAGTGGGAACCCCTGGGGACCAACGGGACTGCCGCCAGCGCGATCAGCGCCGTCAGCGCGTAGGTGACGGGGAACCCGCCGATGGTGATGAGCGCGCCGAACGCGGGCGCCAGCGCCGCCATGGCCAGATTCTGCCCGGTGTTCTGGATGCCCAGTCCGCGCCCCGACCAGTAGGGACCCGCGATCTCCGCGACCGCGGTGAAGGCCAGCCCGTTATCGGTGACGGTGATGACCGACGCCGCGATCAGAATCGGAATCGCCGCCCACCACCACTGCGTCCACGCGGCGAAGGCCAAGCCCGCCATGGAGATTGCGGCCGCGATGGCCACGGTCCGCAGCGGACCCAACCGGCTCCCCACGCGGTCGGACCACACGCCCGCGCCGATGCGCCCGCCCGCGCCCAGAATCTGGGTGACGGTGACCAGCGCCCCGGCCGCGGCCAGCGACCAGCCCACATCGCGATGCAGCCACAGCAGCGCGAAGGTCCACAGCGTGCCCTGTGGAACGCACAGCAGCACCGACACCAGGTGGATCCGCCACAGCGTTGAATCACCACGGTAGGGATTCGCGGGTCGGCCTGCGTCGCTGGGGGATTCGGGCCGCGGCGGATCGATGATGCCGAACAGGCAGCCGATCGCCGCCAGGCCCGCCATTGCGGCCGGGACCAGGATGGCGGTCGAGAACCCGTGCGCCGCAGCGACAGCCGGAATGCTCAGCGCGCCGATGCCCACGCCCAGCGGTTGGGCGGTCTGCCGGATTCCCATGGCCAGGCCGCGCTGATCCTTGGGAAACCAGCCGACGATGACCCGCCCGCTCGCGCCATTGGTGCTCGCCGCGCCCATCCCGCCCAGGAACAGGAACACGCCCAGGACGGCATAGCTGGAAACGGACGCGGCGGCCAGCCCGGCCGCCAGCATGAGCACGGGCCCGGCCACCAGCACCTTGTGCTCGCCGATGCGGTCCACGATGTAGCCCCACGCGATGAGCGTGCACACCAGCCCGACCGTCGGCATGGAGACCAGCAGACCGGCCGTGGCCAGCGGCATTCCGCGATCGGTCAGGGCCGGCAGCAGGAACGGGGTGCCGTGCACGAAGACCGCGCTGGCGGCCTGGGCGAAGACGCCGAGCGCGAGCATGCTCCACCGTTTCGCCGTGCCGATCTGTGTCACGGTGGCCATGGCTTCACCTCGCATCTCACAATGTGGAATTGATGTCTTACTGTGTGAACATCGTCCGTTACGTTACACCTGATGCGCGTGGCTATTCGAGGGGCAAGCTGTCTATTTGCTCACAGCGATCACGTCCCCTCGCCGGCGCCCGACCGGACCGCCAGTTGTCTTGCGCACAAGCCCTTTCCACATCCGGCGCGCCCCGATGCTCGCGGGCACGCCGCGCCCGCGCCCGGGCCGTCCGCCTTCGGGATACCGGTACTCCGGCGGTGTGCCCGCCCGCCGCCCGCGTCCCCACCGTGCCCCGCGGTCGGGCGCGTTCGGGCAGGTGGCGGCCGGTCGATAGGATGCGAACCATGCGCCTAGGTCGAGTTGCCAGCCCAGATGGAGTCGCTTTCGTCAGTGTCGAAGGGGACGGCGGTGACGCCACCGTTCGCGAGATCGCCGAACACCCGTTCGGCACGCCGACGTTCACCGGTCGCAGCTGGCAGCTCGCGGATGTGCGCCTGCTGGCGCCGATTCTGGCCAGCAAGGTGATCTGCATCGGCAAGAACTACGCCGCGCATGCCGAGGAGATGGGCGGCCCGGCCCCGGTCGATCCGGTCATCTTCATGAAGCCGAACACCGCCATCGTCGGCCCCAACGCGCCGATCATCTTGCCGCCCAGTTCGTCTCAGGTCGAATACGAGGGCGAATTGGCCGTGGTCATCGGCCGTCCCTGCAAGGACGTGCCCGCCGCCCGCGCCAAGGACGTCATCCTCGGCTACACCGTCGCCAATGACGTCACCGCCCGCGACCAGCAGAAGCAGGACGGCCAGTGGACCCGCGCCAAGGGCTACGACACCTTCTGCCCGCTGGGCCCGTGGATCGAGACCGCGCTGGACCCTTCGGATCTGGAGATCGTCACCGAGCTCGACGGCCAGGTGAAACAGCGCAGCCGCACTTCGCAACTGCTGCACGATATTCCGAAGTTGATCGAATGGGTGACCACCGTGATGACGCTGCTGCCCGGCGACGTCATCCTCACCGGCACCCCCGAGGGCGTCGGTCCGGTGCAGGCCGGCCAGCACGTGTCCGTGACCGTCGAAGGCATCGGCACCCTCACCAATCCCGTTGCCGCCAAACGCTGATCGAGAGAGAGACATGTCCGACGTTCGCGTCCGATTCTGCCCGTCACCCACCGGCACACCGCATGTCGGCCTGGTCCGTACCGCCCTGTTCAACTGGGCCTACGCGCGCCACCACGGCGGCAAGTTCGTCTTCCGCATCGAAGACACCGACGCCGCACGCGATTCCGAGGAGAGCTACCAGGCCATTCTCGACGCGCTGCGCTGGCTCGGCCTGACCTGGGACGAGGGCCCCGAGGTCGGCGGCCCCTACGGCCCGTACCGGCAGTCGCAGCGCAAGGACCTGCACCTGGATGTGGTGCGCCGGCTGCTGGAGGCGGGGGAGGCCTACGAATCCTTCTCCACCCCTGAGGAAGTCGAGGCCCGGCACAAGGCCGCCGGCCGCGATCCCAAACTGGGCTACGACAACTTCGACCGCGACCTGACCCCCGAGCAGATCGCCGCCTACAAGGCCGAGGGCCGCCCGGCGGTGATCCGCCTGCGCATGCCCGACCGCGACCTGTCCTGGCATGATCTGGTGCGCGGCGAGACCACCTTCAAGGCCGGCGTGGTCCCGGACTTCGCGCTCACCCGCGGTAATGGCGATCCGCTCTATACGCTGGTGAATCCCGTCGACGACGCGATGATGAAGATCACCCATGTTTTGCGCGGTGAAGATCTGTTGTCTTCCACACCGCGGCAGCTGGCTTTGTATGAGGCTTTGCAGCGGATCGGCGTCGCCGAACGCACTCCCGAGTTCGGTCATCTGCCGTTCGTGATGGGTCAGGGCAACAAGAAGTTGTCCAAGCGCGACCCGGAGTCGAATCTCTTCCACCATCGCGACCGAGGGTTCATTCCGGAAGGTTTGCTGAATTATCTGGCACTGCTCGGCTGGAGCATCGCCGATGATCATGACCTCTTCTCCATGGCGGAGATGGTCGAGGCGTTCGATATTTCGAAAGTTAATTCGAATCCGGCTCGTTTCGATCAGAAGAAGGCCGACGCTCTGAACGCCGAACATATTCGCTTGCTGGAACCGGGTGATTTCGCTCACCGGCTGCGCGAGTATCTGACCGAGCACGGACATATCGGCGCCGAGATCGACGAGAAGCTGTTCGCCGTCGCGGCCGATCTGGTGCAGACGCGAATCGTGGTGCTCGGCGATGCGTGGGGTCTGCTGAAGTTCCTGTTCGTGCCCGCCGATGAGTTCGCCATCGACGAGGCCGCGAAGGAAAAGAACCTCACCGCCGACGCCGCTCCGGTATTGCAGGCGTCCGTGACGGCGCTGGACGGCGTTTCGGCCTGGAACGCGGGGGAGATCGAGGGCGCGCTGAAAACGGCGCTCATCGACGAGCTGGGTCTGAAGCCGCGTAAGGCCTTCGGTCCCGTGCGCGTGGCGGTCACCGGATCGCACATCAGTCCGCCGCTGTACGAGTCGATGGAACTGCTGGGCCGCGAGGTCTCGATGGACCGTTTGCGCGCGGCGCTCGCGGGTATCGCGTAAGCCGTAGTCCGAGGTTGGGTCGGAGCGTCGGTGACGACAGCTGAACAGCTGCCCAAACCGGCCTCTGACCAGCCGATTTGTGTATTACCGGCCTAGTCCTGCTAATCTCTTTCTCGGCCGGAACGCGGTCGGAAAGCCCCAGGCGGGGCGGACCGAAAGCCCAGGTCAATGGGGTATGGTGTAATTGGCAACACAGCTGATTCTGGTTCAGCCATTCTAGGTTCGAGTCCTGGTACCCCAGCTTCGAGAGTCGCGAGACTCTCGTTTTGTTCGAGATGACGCGGTCGCTCCGCCTGATTCTCGGCATCCTGGTCCCGTCGTCTAGCGGCCTAGGACGCCGCCCTCTCAAGGCGGTAGCGCGGGTTCAAATCCCGTCGGGACTACAAAGGTGCAGGCCCCCAGCCGATCGGCTGGGGGCCTTCGCTTTTCCTGATTGCTTTCAATCCCGCGGCACGGCGGTGCTGCCGCCCAACGGCATTGCGGGCATCCCGAGTTTGCGGTGATCCCAGCTGCGCACGCGCTCGGGCACCACGCGAATCGCCACCCGCTTGTTCAGCATGGCCTCCACGAACGGCTTGGCCTCTTCGCTGTAGGGCCCGGTGTAGCGCTCCCACACGCTGATTCCCACCTGGAACAGCGCCTCCGGATCGTCGACGATCTCCGCGCGGCCTTCGATGGATACGCCGCGCAACTGGTCGTAGGTATCGCCGGCCTCGACCATGACGGTGATGCGCGGATCGCGGCGCAGGTTCACCGCCTTCTGCGATTTGGCCTTGGTCTCGAACCAGATCTCGCCGTTGATCAGGCCGTACCACATGGCGATCAGATGCGGCCTGCCCGAAGCGCCCACGGTGGCCATGGTCGCGATGCGGCTGCGCTCCAGAAATTCGGTGATCTCCTGGTCGGACATCACAATCTGCGCGCGTTGATTAACTCCCATGGGCCGACTGTAATTTACGCCGTATGGCGGGGGTCACACGACCGTGCCGGGCCGCTGGACGGCCGCAGAAACGCCAACGCCCCCGCCGGGTAGGGCGAGGGCGTCGCTGGGGCTGCTGAGGCGTCAGAGGCGCTTGTGGAGGGCGTCGGCGGCGGCCACCAGATCGGCGGCCCACCGCGCACCGGGGCGGCGGCCCATGCGGTCGATGGGTCCAGATACCGAAACGGCCGCGATCACGGCGCCGGTGGCATCGCGCACGGGCGCGGAGACGCTGGCCACTCCGGCCGCGCGTTCGGCGGCGGACTGGGCCCAGCCGCGGCGGCGCACCTCCGCCAGGGCGCGCTCGCCGAACACCGCCTCCGGGAGCACGGTGCGCTGCAAATCGGCATCGGCCCAGGCCAGCAGGACTTTCGCGGCCGAGCCGGCGGTCATGGGCATGCGCGCGCCCACCGGAACGGTGTCGCGCAGGCCCGCCGCGGGTTCCATGGCGGCCACGCAGACGCGGGCATTGCCGTCGCGGCGGTAGAGCTGCACGCTCTCGCCGGTGATCTCGCGCAGCCGCGGAAGAATCGTGGCGGCGGCGTCCAGGAGCGGGTCGCTGGCGGTTGTCGCCAGCTCCGATAGCGCCGGGCCGGGACGCCACAGTCCCTGGCTGTCGCGGGCCAGCATGCGATGCGTCTCCAGGCCCACGGCCAGGCGATGCGCGGTGGCGCGGGGCAGGCCGGTGCGGGCGCACAGCTCATTGAGGCCGCAGGGTTGCTCGGCTACGGCGTGCAGGACCGCCATGGCTTTGTCCAGAACCCCGATACCGCTATGCTGTCTCATAGAACGATATTAGCGTCTCGCATATTGGGAATTGCAAATCCCGATGCCGGAACTCTCCGGATTGCGCGGGCCGCGCTCCCCGCGTCACCAGCCCGGGCGCGGGAATGTCTATCGAGAGGTGATGGAGATATGGCCGACCGGCCACGCACTCTGGCGGAGAAGGTCTGGGACCAGCACGTCGTCGTCCGCGGCGCGGGCGAGGGCGCGAACCGCGAACCCGACCTCATCTACATCGACCTGCACCTGGTGCACGAGGTGACCAGCCCGCAGGCATTCGACGGCCTGCGTGCGGCCGGACGCCCCGTGCGCCGGCCGGATCTCACCATCGCCACCGAGGACCACAACGTCCCGACCATCGACATCGACAAGCCGATCGCCGATCCCGTGTCCCGCACGCAGGTGGAGACGCTGCGCCGCAACTGCGCGGAATTCGGCATCCGCCTGCACCCGATGGGCGATCTGGATCAGGGCATCGTGCACGTGGTGGGCCCGCAGCTGGGCCTGACCCAGCCGGGAACCACGGTGGTGTGCGGTGATTCCCACACCTCCACCCACGGCGCGTTCGGCGCACTGGCCATGGGCATCGGCACCTCCGAGGTCGAGCACGTGCTGGCCACGCAGACCCTGTCGCTGAAGCCGTTCCGGACGATGGCCATCAATATCGACGGGCGGCTGCCCGAGGGCGTCACCTCCAAGGACGTGATTCTCGCCGTCATCGCGCAGATCGGCACCGGCGGCGGCCAGGGATACGTCCTGGAATACCGCGGCGAGGCCGTGCGCGCCATGTCCATGGAGGCGCGGATGACCATGTGCAACATGTCGATCGAGGCCGGCGCCCGCGCGGGCATGGTGGCCCCCGACGAGGTCACCTACGAATTCCTGAAGGGCCGCCCGCACGCCCCGGAAGGCGCGGATTGGGATGCGGCCGTGGCGGCCTGGGACGCCTTGAAGACCGACGAGGGCGCGGTTTTCGACGCCGAGGTGCACATCGACGCCGCGGCGCTGACACCCTTCGTGACCTGGGGCACCAACCCGGGACAGGGTGCGCCCCTGGGCGACACGGTGCCCGATCCGGAGCAGATCTTCGACGAGAACGAGCGCGCCGCCGCCGAGAAAGCGCTGCAATATATGGACCTGAAACCGGGTACTCCGCTGCGAGATGTCGCCGTGGACACGGTTTTCGTGGGCTCCTGCACCAATGGCCGGATCGAGGATTTGCGCGCGGTGGCGAACGTGCTGAAGAACCGCAAAGTGGCCGACGGCGTGCGGATGCTGATTGTGCCGGGCTCCATGCGGGTGCGGCTGCAGGCGGAAAAGGAGGGGCTGGGCGAGATTTTCACCGCCGCCGGCGCGGAATGGCGTCAGGCCGGGTGCTCGATGTGCCTGGGAATGAACCCGGATCAGCTTTCGCCCGGTCAGCGCTGTGCTTCGACCTCGAACCGGAACTTCGAAGGGCGCCAGGGCAAGGGCGGCCGCACGCATCTGGTGTCGCCGCTGGTCGCGGCCGCCACCGCGGTGCGCGGAACCCTGTCCTCACCTGCGGATCTCAACTGATCCCAGCCCTTTTCGGCCCTCAGACTCAGGAGAAACGATGGAAGCCTTCAAGGTCCACACCGGGATCGGCGTCCCGCTGCGCAGGTCCAATGTCGACACCGATCAGATCATCCCGGCGGTCTATCTGAAGCGCGTCACCCGAACGGGATTCGAGGACGGGCTGTTCGCGGCCTGGCGTTCGGATCCGAACTTCATTCTGAACACCGCGCCCTACAACCGGGGTTCTGTCCTGGTCGCCGGTCCGGATTTCGGTACCGGTTCCTCACGCGAGCACGCCGTTTGGGCGCTCAAGGACTTCGGGTTCCGGGTGGTGATCTCCTCCCGGTTCGCCGACATCTTCCGCGGCAACGCGGGCAAGGACGGGCTCCTGACGGCCCGGATGCCGCAGAGCGATGTGGAATTGCTCTGGAAGTTGCTCGAGGAACAGCCCGGTTTGGAATTGACGGTGGACCTCGAGGCCCGCACCGTGGCGGCTGGAACCGTCGTGTTGCCGTTCGATATTGACGACTACACCAGGTGGCGTCTGCTCGAAGGTCTGGACGACATCGGGCTGACACTCCGGCGCGTCGACCAGATCAGCGAGTTCGAAAACGCAAGGCCGACTTGGAAACCCACCACCATTCCGGCCCGTATTTCGCAAGCGTAATCATTGGTGCGGGTTAGCTGAACACGCTTGAACCCGGTTGCTGGGCGTGTGCCATGTCTCATCAAAATAGGCGTGGCACATAGACTCTTGCCCAAAGAAGGTTTACCGTGGTACCTAGTCGGTCCGACGACGGGCCATTAGTCTGCGGAGGATTCAATGAACAAGGCGGAACTGATCGATGTTCTGACCGAGAAGTTGGGTACTGACAGGCGTACGGCTACTGCGGCAGTCGAGCAGATTGTCGACACGATCGTGCGCGCGGTGAACAAAGGTCAGAGCGTCACCATCACCGGATTCGGTGTCTTCGAACAGCGGAAGCGGGCCGCTCGCGTGGCTCGTAACCCGCGCACCGGTGAAACCGTGAAGGTGAAGCCCACTTCCGTGCCGGCCTTCCGTCCGGGCGCCCAGTTCAAGGCGATCATCGCCGGTAAGCAGAAGATCGCGTCGAGCGGCCCGGCCGTGAAACGCGGTGTGGCTGCCCCGGTGTCGGGCAAGGCGGGCGCCAAGAAGACCACGGCGAAGAAGACCGCGAAGAAGGCCACCAAGGCTCCGGCCAAGACCACGGCCAAGAAGGCCGCGTCGAAGGCTCCGGCCAAGAAGGCCACCGCCAAGAAGACGGCGGCGAAGAAGACGGCGGCCAAGAAGACCACGGCCAAGAAGACCACGGTCAAGGCCACCGCCAAGAAGGCTCCGGCCAAGAAGACTGCGGTCAAGAAGGTTACGGCCGCCAAGAAGACCGCGAAGAAGGCTCCGGCCAAGAAGACCGCGGCGAAGCGCACCGCCCGTCGCTGACGGTTTTTCGCGCAAGACGACATGTGAGACGGCCCGGCCCAGCCGGGCCGTTTCGCATGTCCGGGGGCAGCGTCCCGCACGCCCGCACGGCCCTCCAGCGGGCCGCGAGCGCCGCGAAACCTCCTACGCGCGGGTAGAACCCGCCCGGCGGGCTCTCGCGGGCCCAGAATCGTCTCTGATCATGAAACCGGGCCCGACCGGCCGGATACGGTGCGGCGCGGCTGAATCCGGGCTCCGACCGGCGGTTTGTCCGCCCGGAGGCGGGCGGAAGCCCTACCGCCGAGCGGGATCCGGCCCACGACCGGCCGAATGCCGTGCGGCGGGGGCAAATCCGATCTTCGGACCGGTGGCCGGAAATCGTCGCTCCGGCGCCGAAAATCGGCTTGTGACCGGCCGGATGCCGATCTGGAAGTGCTCCGGCGACAGCCGAATCCGATCTTCGGGCCGGGTTCGGAAATGGTCGATTACGGCCCGGAAACCGGCCCTCGAGCGGCCGGAAGCCGTGTGGCCGGGCATGAATTCGATCTTCAACCGGGAAGTAGCCATACACGGACGGGCGTTCGCCAGATGGCGGAATACACGTCGCGACCGGGCGAATGCCGCCCCGCAGACCGGAACTCGCACGGCCGGCCGGAAACGGCTCGCGGCGCCCGGAAGCCGTTCTCGAACCGTGGAACCGGCCCGCGACCGGCCGAATGTTGTGCGGCGGCAGCGGATCCGCACTCCGGATCCGGGTGGCGGGGGTTGCCCGGCCGATCCGGAAATCCGGTCGCCGACCGGCCGGAAGTCCTGTGCGCGCGGTGGAATTCGATCTTAGTGACCGCGCGGAAACTCCGCCGAATGGTCGGGCGGCCGGTCCGAGCGCCGATGAGTTTCTCAAATCATCGGATGTATACCGAAATCCCCGCGCTGACGGGCCGGATGCCATCCGAATGTGGCCGGAAGTCGCAGGGCGAGGGAGGATCTGGGGCGCGACCGGCCGGAGTTGGTTCCCGCCGCTGCCCCCCGAGAGTCGAGAATGGCCGCGCGACCGGCCGGACGGTCATCTGTAAGTCGCGCTGGGACAGCCGAATCCGATCTTGACCGCCGTTGGGCGCTCAGCCCTGTCGGCAGGCCGGAATCCGGACTCTGACCGGCCGAATGTGGTGCCGCGGCGGTGGTTCCGGCGTTCCGGGGCCGATGTGCGGTCGTCCGGGGAGACGGAAATCGGCCGTGGGGGAGGGGAATCCGGGGTGTGACCGGCCGGATGTCGTGCGCGGGAGGGAAATATGAATTACACGCGTGAGATCTCGGGGGAGATGAGGATGCGGTCGAGGTGGTCGGCGGCGACCAAGCGGCCGTGATGCAGGGAGAGCACCCAGACGCTGCCCTTGCGGTTGCGGGCCGGAGGCAGGCTCAGCCCGTCCCGAGCCGCCCAGGTCTCCATGAGGCCGGGAATCACCTTGCCCTGGCTCGAGATCACCTGGACGGCGGGGTCCGAGCCCAATTCCCGGGCGCGCGCCAGGGCGGCGTCGGGGGCTGCGGCATAACCGGATTCGGAGAACAGCGGATCGAGTTTGACGTCCACGCCCAGTGCTTCGGCCAGCGGGGTCACGGTTTGGACACAGCGCAGCGGTGGGGCGGAGTAGATTTCGGTGGCGCCGAAGGCGAGCAGATTCGGCACCAGATTGCCTGCCTGCGCGCGACCGGCCTTTTCGAGCGGGCGTTCCTCGTCGGGGCCGCTGAAGCGTTCGCGCCGACCGGCCTTGGCGTGGCGCACCAGCAGCAGGGTGTCGGTATCGGCGGGCAGGCGCAGGAAATTGCGGACGATGGAGCGGTCCATGGGGTAGGACAGCGCGTCCATGAGCCCGTCCAGGCCGCACCAGACGATTTCGTCGACCTCGGAATTGGACTCGAAGGCGCCGTCGAGCACATGGGCGGCCCAGTAGTCGACGCGCTTGAGCTTGCGGTGCCCGGTGACCGGATAGGTGACATGGCCGAGATAGCGGCCCAGCCGCGATCGCAGACCGGTTTCCTCCGCGACCTCGCGCACGGCCGCCACCACCGGGGTCTCACCGGGATCCAATTTGCCCTTGGGCAGCGACCAGTCGTCGTATTTGGGGCGGTGCACCATGGCGATCTCGATGCCGCCGTCCGCGGCCTCGCGCCACAGCACCGCACCGGCGGCGAGGATATTGGCGCTGACTCGCGGGTCGTACAGCGCCCCGGCCGGATCGGAACTCGACTTGCTCACCGGCGGTCCGGACGTCGCAGTCGCATGAGGTACTCCTGATGGTCCCGGATCTGCTCACCGGGGACATCCGGATCGGGCTGCGCCGCCCAGCTGCCGTCGGGCTGCAGCACCCAGCAGCGGGTGGTCTCGTAGAGCGCGGAGTCGAAGACTGCGCCGAGCTGGTCGGCCAGGCGCGGATCCTTCACCTGCGCCAGCACTTCCACGCGCCGGTCCAGATTGCGGTGCATCATGTCGGCGCTGCCGATCCAGTACTCGTTCTGCGCCTCGAAGTGCAGGATCCGCGAATGTTCCAGGTACCGGCCGAGAATCGAGCGGACCTCGATGTTCTCGCTCATGCCGGGCACGCCGGGGCGCAGGCCGCAGATGCCGCGCACCACGATCTGCACCGGCACGCCGGCCTGCGAGGCCCGGTACAGCGCGTCGATGATCTGCTCGTCGACGATGGCGTTGGCCTTCAGCCGGATTCGCGCCTTCTCGCCCTGGGCCGCGAGTTCGACCTCACGTTCGATGCGCTCGATGATGCCGGCGCGCACACCGCTGGGGGCGACCAGCAGATTGCGGTAGTTGGCCTTTCGCGAGTACCCGGTCAGGGAGTTGAACAGGTCGGTGAGGTCGGCGCCGATCTCCGGTGCGGCGGTGAGCAATCCGACGTCCTCGTAGAGCCGCGCGGTCTTGGGGTTGTAATTGCCGGTGCCGATGTGGCAGTAGCGACGGATGGTGGCGCCCTCGCGGCGCACCACCAGGCAGGTCTTGCAGTGCGTCTTGAGCCCGACCAGGCCGTAGACCACGTGCACGCCCGCCTGTTCCAGCGCCCGCGCCCATTTGATGTTGGCCTGCTCGTCGAAGCGGGCCTTCACCTCCACCAGCGCCACCACCTGCTTACCGGCCTCGGCGGCGTCGATGAGCGCGTTGACGATGGGGGAGTCGCCGGAGGTGCGATACAGGGTCTGCTTGATGGCCAGCACCTGCGGATCGGCGGCGGCCTGTTCGATGAACCGCTGCACGCTGGTGGAGAACGAGTCGTAGGGGTGGTGCACCAGCACATCGCCCTCGCGCAGGGCGGCGAAAACGTTTCGGGGCGTTTCGCGTTCGCCGAACGCCGGCGGGGTGGCCGGGACGTACGGCGCGTCCTTGAGATTGGGCCGGTCCACGCCGTAGACCTGCCACAGGCAGGACAGGTCGAGCAGGCCGGGCACCTGGATCACGTCGGCCGGATCCACATCGAGCTCGCGCAGCAGCAGATCGAGCATGTGCTCGGTCATATCGTCGGAGACTTCCAGCCGCACCGGCGATCCGAAGCGGCGGCGGGCGAGTTCGCGCTCCAGGGCCTGCAGCAGGTCCTCGTCGCGATCCTCCTCGACCTCGAGGTCGGCATTGCGGGTAATCCGGAACGAATGGTGTTCCACCACTTCCATTCCCGGGAACAGCTGATCGAGGTGAGCGGCGATCAGCTCTTCCATGGGCAGGAAGGCGGCCATGCTGGAGGCCTGTGCGGCAGCGGAATCGCGGACCGGGGAATTGCCGTCCCGGCCGGCCGCGGCGAAGGTGCGGCGCACGCGCACGAAGCGATCGACATTGTCGGGCACCTTGACTCGCGCGAAGTGCTCACCGCCGGTGACCGAATCCTTCACGGTCACGGCGAGATTGAGGCTCAGGCCGCTGATGTAGGGGAATGGGTGCGCGGGATCGACCGCGAGCGGGGTGAGCACCGGGAAGACCTGGTCCTGGAAGTATCCGGACAGGCGCTGCTTCTCGGCGTCGTCGAGCCCGGCCCAGCGGATGACCTCGATGCCCTCGGTGGTGAGCGCGGGCAGCACCTGATCGAGGAAGACGCGCGCGTGCCGGCCCGCCAGATCCTGGGTGCGGGCGGCGATCATCTCCAGCTGTTCGGTGGGCGAGAGCCCGTCGGCCGAGCGGACCGAGAGCCCGGTTTCGGCGCGCCGCTTCAAACCGGCAACCCGGACCATGTAGAACTCGTCGAGGTTCGAGGCGAAGATCGCCAGGAATTTGGCGCGCTCGAGCAGCGGCTGCGAGGTGTCCTCCGCCAGCGCCAGCACCCGCGCATTGAAGTCGAGCCAGCTCAGTTCCCGGTTCACGTACCGGTCCTGCGGCAACCGCGTCTGGGTGGTGGTGGGCGGTGGGGTCGCCGCGGGTGGCGCCGCGGGTAGTAGCGGCGTTTGTTTCACGGTTTCCGTATCGCTCACTCTCACGATCATTCCTTATGTCCCGTATGACGCGCCGACGTGACACTGTCCATTGCAGCGCACATCACGCCGGGTCAGCACATCGACGACCCGGCCCGGCGGACTTGTTTCGCTCCTTGACACGCCCGCGACACGCTTATTTCACGCAATAACGTCTCGGTGGCCGCGCCGACCCCGAGCGCGGCGGCGCGCTCCAGGTCCGCCGCGGTGTCCACGTCCTGGCGCAGGCCCGGCCAGGCGCCGAGCAACTCCACAGCACCCGCCGCGATATGCCGGCGGGCCGAATCCGGGCCGAAGAGCGGGTCGAGCGGCGCGGAGCCGTCGCGGACGAGCAGCGCCACGGTGCCGCTGCCCTCGTGATCGGCCACCACCGAACGGCGCGGCCCGGCGGCGCTCAGCATGTCGGACAGTTCGTGCGGGCGCAGGGCGGGCAGATCGGCTTGCAGGGCAAGCAGATCGACCGCGCCGTGCCGGCGGCGCACCGCGGCGGCGGCCGCGGACAGGGCCGCGTTCAGGCCGCCGGTCGGATGGTCGTGCGGTTCCGGGTGCACGTGCGCGCCCAGGCCGCTCACCACATCGGTCACGGCGGGATCGGGGGTCACCACGGTCACCGTGGCGATGCCCTCGGCCGTGACCGCGGCCGTGACCGTATCGGCCAGCATGGCCAGCACCAATCGCGATCGATCGTGCGGACGCAGGCGATCCGCCAGGCGGCTCTTGGCTGATCCGAGACTTTTCACCGCGATCACGGCGTGCACGGACGGGCGTGCGGCGGCGCCATTCGGGTGTGCGGAGCCGGTGGCGGACATGTCGGAATCCTCCCACTCCGAGGTGACCGGCGGGTGAGCGGGCGTGGGACTCGCGCCTCGAATCACCTGTTTGCCGTGCTCGGCATGCCGTCCCGCGCACCCCGCTTATATTGGGCTGATGGCTAGGGCAGCAGTGATGGGATCGGGTTCCTGGGGGACCGCGCTCGCGAAGGTGTTGGCGGAGGCCGGAACCGAGGTCACCATGTGGGCTCGGCGGCCGGAGATCGCGAAGGCGATCACGACCGGGCGCCGGAATCCCTCGTATCTGGTGGACGTGGAACTGCCGCCGATCGCCGCCACCGACGATCCCGCGGTGGCCCTGGCCGGGGCGGACATCGTGGTGCTGGCGGTGCCGTCGCAGACCCTGCGCACCAATCTCGCCGCGTGGCGGGACATCATTCCCGCCGACGCCACCCTGCTGAGCGTGGCCAAGGGCATCGAAACCGGCACGCTGCTGCGGATGAGCCAGGTCATCGCCGAGGTGAGCGGCGCCGACCCGAGCCGGATCGCGGTGCTGTCCGGGCCGAACCTGGCCGATGAGATCGCGGCCCGGCAACCGGCCGCCACCGTGATCGCCTGTACCGATACCGCGCGGGCCGAGGCCGTGCAGCACGCCATCGCCACCGGGTACTTCCGGCCGTACACCAATTCCGATGTGATCGGCTGCGAGATCGGCGGGGCCTGCAAGAACGTCATCGCGCTGGCCTGCGGCGCCGCCTCCGGAATGGGATTGGGCGACAACTCCATTGCCACGCTCATCACGCGCGGGCTGGCCGAGATCATCCGGCTCGGCGTGGCCGTCGGCGCGGAGCCGGTGACCTTCGCGGGCCTGGCCGGAATCGGTGATCTGGTCGCCACCTGCACCTCGCCGCTGTCGCGCAACCGGTCCTTCGGGCACGTGCTGGGTGAGGGCGGCAGCATGGAGACCGCGCAGCAGGCCACCCATGGGCAGGTCGCGGAGGGTGTGAAGTCCTGCACATCGGTGCGGGCGCTGGCCGTCGCGCACGGGGTGGAGATGCCGATCACGAATGCGGTGCACCAGGTCTGCCACGAAGGGCTTTCCGCCGAGGAAGCGGTGGGTCAGCTGCTGGGCCGCAGGCTCAAATCCGAGTGAACGGCGCGGCAGCGGGGAACCGGTGCGCCGCCAGGGGTTCGGTGGTGGTGCTGTCGCTCGGCTCGGCGGCCGCGCCGCCGGGGGTTCGGTAGTTGTGCTGCCACGGGTCTCGGCCTGCCGGACGCCCGTGCTGATCAGCCGTCGACCGGTACGTCGGATGCTCTCGCCCCACGTCGGCCGATCGACGCGGTCCGGGGCGGTAGGCGGGAGGTGGGGTGTGGTCGGCTCGGATCGGCGTAACACCGGGCATTCCCGGCACGACTGTGTCAGCGGGAGCTCGGCGGCCGCGGTCGCCGGGCCCTGAGCCGACCGTGTAACACCGCCGCCATCCGCGACCGGGTACGGTTCCGGGCATGACCAACAGGATCAGGGTGGCGGTGGTGTTCGGCGGCCGGAGCAATGAGCACGGGGTTTCGTGCGTTTCGGCCCGGACCGTGCTGGGCAGCCTCGATCCCGAACGGTACGAGGCGGTTCCGATCGGGATCACGCGCGAGGGCACCTGGGTGCTCGCCAGTGGCGATCCGCGCGAACTGACTCCGACCGAGCGCGCGCTACCGTCGGTGAACCAGGCCGGCACCGAGTTGACCCTGAGCGCGGACCCGTCCCGGTCGGGCAGTCTGGTTCCCCTCGACGGGGCCGAGACCGTGCTGGGCGGCGTGGACGTGGTGTTCCCGGTGCTGCACGGCGCTTTCGGTGAGGACGGGACCATCCAAGGACTGCTGGAGTTGGCCGGGATTCCGTATGTCGGGCCGGGCGTGCTGGCCAGCGCGGCGGGCATGGACAAGGAATTCACCAAGAAACTGCTTGCGGCCGAAGGGCTTCCGATCGGCGTGCAGGTGGTGCTGCGGCCCGGCGTGGCGACGCTGTCGGAGGCGGACAAGGCTCGCCTGGGGCTGCCGGTGTTCGTGAAGCCCGCACGCGGCGGCTCCTCGATCGGCATTACCAAGGTCGACGGCTGGGATGAGCTGGACGCCGCCATTGCCGTTGCGCGCCAGGTCGATCCGAAGGTGATCGTCGAGGCCGGGATCGTCGGGCGCGAGGTCGAATGCGGTGTGCTCGAGTTCCCTGACGGGCGCGTGGAAGCCAGTGTGGTGGCCGAGATCCGGATGCCGGAGGCTGCCGCGGACGGGCCGGAGTTCTACGACTTCGATACGAAGTACCTCGATGATGTTTGCGAGTTCGACGTTCCGGCCAAGCTGGACGACGATGTGGCGCAACAGGTTCGGGAGATCGCCGTGAAGGCGTTCCGGGCGCTGGACTGCCAGGGGCTGGCCCGCGTCGACTTCTTCGTCACCGAGCAGGGGCCGGTCATCAACGAGATCAACACTATGCCCGGCTTCACGGCCATTTCCATGTATCCGCGCATGTGGGATGCCACCGGCATCGATAACAAGACGCTCGTCAGCACTCTTATCGAGACGGCGCTGGCGCGCGGAACAGGTTTGCGCTGATAAAGGGGGCGGGCTCTATTTTTCCCAGGGGCTCTGCCCCCGGACCCCCGGTGGTCGGGGGCCAGCCCCCAAAGCCCCCGTCGGGGGCTGCGCCCCCGAACCCCCAACTACGTTGAGGGGTGGCCGCTCCCGGGTCTTCGGGAGGTCCGCCCTCCAGCCTTCACCGGGTGGAAGCTCGTCAGCGGTCGGCCGGAACCGCCAGGTCGATGGTGTCGGCGGTGGTTTGCGCCCATTCGGAGACTGCTGCGATGTATTCGTCGGCGGGGCGGGTCACGATATCGGCGGCGGTCATCGGCCAGCGGGTGGGCCAGCGCGGGTCGACCGCGGAACGGTCGCCCGGGTTGGGGTTGTTCACCTTCACGTCGTGGAAGGCGCGGCGGACATCGATTCGCAGGCTGGCGATAGGGATGGGGTCGCGCACCATGCGGGTCAGCTGTATGCGGAGCCCCGCGGTGGCTTCCGGGGTCATTCGCGACGGGTGTTGCACTTGGAACGACGCGATGGCGAAGAAGTGGGCGCGCAGGCTGTCCTCGCTGCCGTCGAGCACCCGCCACTCGATTTCGAGCAGTTCCGGAATGCGGTCACCGCAGTCGCCGGACTCGGGTAGTGCGGCACCGCATTCCCGGCAGTGCCCAGCAGTTGCGGTCATACCGCCGAGCATGGCACTTCCGGGTGGTGCCGCGCAGCTGGCTTTCGGCGCGTCTCCGCGTACTCTCGGTGAGGTGATCGTGGCCATGACGATTCCCGGGCTGGCGCTGCTGATTATCGCGGTGGCTTTCGCCGAGGTCGCCTATCGCAAGCTGACCGGTCGGACCGTTCTGCCGTGGATGCGCCATGTGGAAGGTCCGCGCAGTGCCGCGGGCATCGGCTTCGAACAGTTCGACGCCATTTTCAGCTCCGGCAAACAGGCCGAATTCGAACAACGCCAGTCGGTCCTCATGCACCGCGAGAACCCCGGCGACGGCACCGACGGCATCGACGTGGACCTCACCTCCGGCAAGGTCACCCTCCGCACGAACTGAAACATCATCGACCGGGAACTGGTGGCGGGGGCTACTCGGCCGATGCCGCCACCAGTTCCCGGTGATCGCTCGTCCAGCTAGTTGGGGAGGGGATTCGGGTCCAGGTCCTGCTGGGGGATGGTTTTGGCGATGGCGTCCGAAACCTCTTGCAGGGGAGTGGGTCCGGCGTCATTGGCCATGGTCAGCGCGATGTAGGTGCCACGGTCCACGGCGAACCAGGTGCCGGAGGTGGCCCCACTCGTCGGATCCTTGACCTCGAACCAGCTGACGCCGTTCACGACCTGCAGCGGGGAGGCCCGGTGGAATTCCAGCGGGCGGCCCAAACCGCAGCGCAGCACGATCGGTTCGCCCCCCTCGGGCAACTGCCACGCCTTGGTGGCGGCCGGGGCGGGCTGACGCAGCTCGGCGGCCGTGTAATCGCCGATCTTCTCCGGGAGCTCGGGCAGCAGCGCCGAACATGCCGGACCGGTGGCGCCGGGCGCGTCCACCGCGCCGAGGGCCAGCGGCTCGCGCACCGGATTGCGATTGGCGAGCACGCCCGCGACCAGAACACCGACCACCAGCGCGACCGGGAGCGCGGCCGCGGTCGCGATGAGCGCGGGCGAGCGCCGGGGGGAGTAGTCCTCGTCGGACGGTTCAGTGCTCACCGACTCGCCGTCCGCGTCGGCCTCGGACTTGCTGTCCGCGTTGGTGCCGGACTTGCTCGCGTCGGCGCCAGACTCGCTCTCGGCGTCGGGACCGGGCGTGCTGTCCATCTCGGCTTCGGACTTTCCGAGGTGAACCGCATTGTCGGCGGCTTTCGTCTCGGCTCCGGTGGCATCGGGTCGGCCGGAACTTCCCGCGGGGGCGGCGCTCTCGCCGGGGTTCGCGCCGGTCGCGGCGGCCGGTGCGGCGGCGGAGGTGCCCGCCGGGTCACCGGTCGTGTCCGGCTTGGTGGATTCCGGTTCGCTGCCGCGGGTGTCGTTGCTCATCCGGTCGTCGGTCCCCGATCGTGCCGCGCCGGGCACAGCGGGGCCCGGCTGGTGGTCGTCGATTGCGGGTTCGAGGGTACCGTTCATACGTTTGCCAGCCGCATCACACTCAGTACCGAGGAGACCGTCATCACCGCCAGCAGCGGGCAGGGCCCGGCCGAGCCGACACCGGCTGCCGCCGGGCAGCCGACACCGCTTCCCACCGTGCGCGACCTCGGGGAGTTCGCGCTCATCGACCGCATCAATGCCGGACGCACCCAGGCGCCGGGCGTGCTGATGGGGCCTGGCGACGACGCCGCCCTGGTCGCCGCACCGGCCGGTCGCTTCGTGGTGACGACCGACATGCTGCTGGAGCACCGCCACTTCCGTCTGGACTGGTCCAGCCCCCAGGACATCGGCCGCAAGGCGATCGCCCAGAACGCCGCCGACGTCGTCTCGATGGGCGCCCGCCCGAGCGCCTTCGTCGTCGCACTGGGCTGCCCCTCCGATACCCCGGTCGCCTTCGTCGAAGCCCTCGCCGACGGCATGTGGGTCGAGGCGGAACGCGCCGGTGCCTCGATCGCCGGCGGCGACATGGTACGCAGCTCCGAGATCATCATCTCGGTGACCGCATTCGGCGATCCCCTTGGCGCCGAGGTGATTACGCGCTCGGGCGCGCGTCCCGGCGACGTGGTCGCGGTCGCCGGCCGGCTGGGCCGGTCGGCCGCGGGCCTGGCCGTCCTATCGGCCGACGCAGATCTTGATCGCTTCGCCGATGTGGTTGCCGCACATCGTGTTCCGCAGCCCCGCTACGAGGCGGTGCTGAGCCTGCCCGCCGCCGCGCTCCCGCGAGGTGCGGCCGAGCCCCCGGTCGAAGCAGCCCCCCATCATGCGGCGCATCCCGGGGACGTCGCGGTGATCACGGCGCTCACGGATGTGTCGGATGGGCTGCTGGCCGATCTCGGGCATATCGCCCAAAGTTCCGGTGTGGCTATCGATCTCGACGGTTCGGCGCTGCGGGATGGGCGGTTGGAATCTATTGCCGCCGAGATCGGGGCGGATGCGTTGGAGTGGGTGCTCGCGGGTGGGGAGGATCATGCGTTCGCGGCGACGTTCTCGGATTCGGGGGATTTACCTGCGGGTTGGGTATCCATCGGGCGGGTTGGTGCGGGGGCGGGGGTGACCGTGGATGGTGTCACGCGGTCCGGACCTACCGGTTGGGAATCCTTCGCATAGGAGGGTGGGGTTTCGCCGTGGAAGTGGGGCGGATAGGTTATCCCGACATGGGTGGAAAACCACTGTCGGAAGTCATCGATTCGGGCTGGGCCGAGGCCCTCGAACCGGTGGCCGACCGCATTGCCGAGATGGGTGAATTCCTTCGCACCGAAAACGCCGCCGGGCGCGGCTATCTCCCCAAGGGGGAGAATGTGCTGCGCGCCTTCCAGCGACCGTTCGACAAGGTGCGCGTACTGATCGTCGGGCAGGATCCGTACCCGACGCCCGGACATGCCATGGGGTTGAGTTTCTCGGTGGCGCCGGATGTTTCGCCGGTGCCGCGCAGCCTGGCCAATATCTTCTCGGAGTACTCCAAGGACCTGGAGTACCCGACGCCGTCCTGCGGTGATCTCTCGCCGTGGTCGGATCAGGGCGTGCTCATGCTGAACCGAGTTCTCACCGTGCGCCCGGGCGAGCCGGCCTCGCATCGCGGCAAGGGCTGGGAAGCGGTGACCGAGCAGGCGATTCGCGCCCTGGTCGCCCGTGACCAGCCGCTCGTCGCCATTCTGTGGGGTCGCGACGCCTCCACCTTGAAGCCGATGCTGGGCGCCACGCCCGCCATCGAATCCGCCCATCCCTCACCGTTGTCGGCTTCGCGAGGATTCTTCGGATCTCGTCCGTTCTCACGTACCAACGAATTGCTGGGTACATTAGGGGCCGCGCCGGTGGACTGGCGTCTGCCCTAGGGCGCGAATCCGTAGATCCGATCAGGAGCATGTGTATGCAGAACAAGACTGCCCGTGGTGTTTTCGTCGCGCTTGCCGCGGGTGCCGCTTTCGCCGTGGCCCCCGCCGCCAATGCCGCGCCGTTGACGCTGGAACCGGCCCCCGCCGAGACGGCTCCGGCCGCGCCCGTCGCGAGCCTGTTCGACACCAACAGCGCGACCACGATGTCGTCGAGCGTGACGTCCCGGGTGGCGTGCATCTTCCAGTCGATCAGTCAGCAGCTGGACTGCTTCACCGGGCACCAGTAACCCGGCGCACCATTCGCACTTCGAGTGCGGGAGTGAAGGCTTCGACTCGGCGTTCGCCGTCGAGTTCGAAGCCGTACTTTTTATAGAAGGCTTGCGCGCGCGGGTTCTCCTCGAAGACCCACAGGCTGGTGTCGGCGTCCTCGGCCAGCACCGCGCGCATCAGATCGTGGGCCACGCCCGTGCCGTACCAGGCGGCGCGCACATACAGCGCGAAGAGCTGGCGGGGCGTGACCACCGAATCGTCCATCGCCGCGCCTTCGCGGGCGAATCCGATGACCTCGTCCTCCACCACCGCGATGGTGTTCAGGCGGGGATGCGCGACGCGCAGGCGCTCGGTCTGCTCCGCCAGCCGATCGATATCGAAGGCGTCGAGCACATGGTCGGGCACCAATCCCCGATACGCCTCACGCCAGCACGCGATATGGCATTCGGCCAGGCTCCGGGTGTACTCGGCCGTCAGCGGCAGGATCCGCCACGTCGCGTCCATTGCTTCCTCCTGGATACGACAAAAACCCCGGCCACCCGATTATGGGCGCCGGGGTTCTCGAAAGCTGGAAATCAGCCGCGCACGACCTTGCCGGCCTTGAGGCAGGAGGTGCACACGTTCATGCGGCGGGTGTTGCCGGGGGCAACCTGCGCACGAACAGTCTGGATGTTCGGGTTCCAGCGACGGTTGGTGCGCCGGTGCGAGTGCGAAACCGACTTACCGAAGCCGGGGCCCTTGGCGCAGACGTCGCAGACGGCAGCCATAGTCGCGAGCTCCTTCATGTCATGTTGGGACCCGCTGCACAGTGCACAGCGTGTCCGAAAACTTAAATGTCGTGGACGTGCCTACCAGCGAATAACTGGCGAACGCGAGCAGATACCTGAGAGGGCAGGACCGGTGCCCGCGTCGGGCAACCCTGCAAGAGTAACCGCCCCCTCTCGCCGATGTCCAATTGGCCCCCCGTTCGCTGACCCGCGACCACCGCACGAACACCAGGTGACGGCGCGGTGTCGGGGGTCGCGACTAGGCTGGCCACCGGGGTTACGACGACACGATGTCGAGCGGAAGGACGGTGACGGTGCCCGGGGTAGCGGACGCACTCGACGGTACTGCGCTGCTGCGCTGGGGCCGCCTCTGCCTAACGGAGCTCGAGCGCCACCGCGCCGAAATCAACGCCCTCAACGTCTTCCCGGTCCCCGACGCGGACACGGGCACCAACCTGCTGAACACCATGCGCGCCGCCGTGCGCGGGGCAGAGGAAGCCACGGCAGGCTCTGGAGCTGGGACGAGTGCGGCCGGAGAGCTCGATCGGCCCGAGGTCGACGCCATGCCGCGCGAGCCGGAGAACACGGCGGCCGGAGCCGGGCGAGGAGCCGGGGCGTTCGGCGCCGATGTGGCGCATGGCAGCGCTCAGAAGTGGCCGGTCGGTGGGTTCGACGTGGGCGATTCGATCGAGTCGCCGGGCGATGCCGGGGTGGGCGGCGATGAGCCGGGGCCTGGAGTGTCGGCATACGCGATCGCGAGCGCCATGGCGCGGGCGGCTACGGCGGGGGCCCGGGGCAATTCAGGGATCATCCTGTCGCAGGTGCTGCGGGGGATGGCCGATGCGGTGTGTGACGGACCGCTCACCGAGACGACATTGCGCTTTGGCTTGCGGCGGGCGGCGGGGCTGGTGCGGGAGGCGCTGAGTTCGCCTGTCGAGGGGACCATGCTGACGGTGCTGGACTGTGCGGCCGAGAGTGCGGGGGAATGTCCGGAGCGGACGTTGTCGGCGGTGGCGTTGGCTGCTGCCGATGGAGCGGCCAAGGCGCTGGAGGAGACGCCTTCTCAGCTTGGAGCACTGCGTGAAGCGGGAGTGGTGGACGCCGGTGCTCGGGGGCTGCTGGTGCTGCTGGACGAGTTGGTCGTCGTGACCGGTGCGCAACCTCCGACGCGGCCGACCTATGTGCGGGGCGAGTCCGGTGTGGTGTCGCATCAGCCTTCGACTGTCCAGTCCGGGGCGGTCTTGCTGGGCGGCGTTGGGGTCACCGCGGGCACAGCTGCGAATTCTGTTGGGGTGGATGTGGATTCGGGAGATCGGGCCTACGGTGGGATGGGGGGTGCCGTGGGTGAGGCGGGTGCTCCTATGTATGAGGTCATGTATCGGCTGAGTGGTTCCGATGACGAGCGGGCAGCGCGATTGCGGGATCGGCTTGCGGAGCTTGGGGATTCGGTCGTTGTGGTCGGGGACGGGGCCGGATCCTGGTCGGCGCATGTGCATTGCGCGGATGCGGGGGCTGCCGTGGAGGCGGGGCTGACGGCCGGGGCTCTCAGCGGGATTCGGATCGAAAGTCTCGCGGTGTCCGAGCATGCGCCGGAGGGGGTGGCGGATCGGGGGATACTGGCCGTCGCTTCGGGGGAGGGGGCGGTGCGGTTGTTCGAGGATTCGGGGGCGGCGGTGTTGGAGGGGGAGGTGACGGCGGAGGCGTTGCTGGCGGGGATTCGGGGGTTGCCGCATCGGGAGGTGCTGGTGTTGCCGAATGGGGCGTTGCCGGCGCACGAATTGGTGGCGGTGAGTGTGGCGGCTCGGGATGGGCAGCGGGAGGTGCTGATGTTGCCGAGTGCGTCGATGGTGCAGGGGCTGGCGGCGCTGTCGATGCACGATGGGGGGCGGATCGCGGTGGACGATGCGTTCGCCATGTCGGAGGCGGCGGCCGGAACACGGTGGGGGGCACTGCGAGTCGCGCCGGAGCGGGCGCTGACGATTGTGGGGACGTGCGATGCGGGGGATGGGCTCGGGCTGGTCGGGCACGATGTGGTGGTGATCGACGCCGATGTGCGGGCCGCGGGGCGCACGCTGCTGGACCGGATGCTCGGGCTCGGCGGGGAATTGGTGACCATGCTCATGGGAGCCGATGCGCCCGAAGGACTTTCGGCAGAGTTGAGTGAACATGTCGCCGCCGCCTTCCCCGGTGTGGAGGTGGTGGTGTACCCGGGCGGGCAGCCCGGGGATCTCGTGCAGATCGGGGTTGAGTAGTGGCGACATTGAGTGACCGGCTGGACCATGTGCTCGGCGTGAAAGCCGCCGAACCGCTGGCCGAGGCCTTCGATATGCACACCGTCGAGGACCTGCTACGGCACTATCCGCTGCGCTATGCCACCCAGGGGCAGCCGCTCACCGAGGAGGCGCCGGAGGAGGGGCAGCACATCACCGTGATGGGCCGGGTCACCAAGACCGAACTGCGGCCCATGAAGAACCGGCGCGGCAGCCTGCTGAAGGTGGCCCTCGACACCGGCGGCCCGCGCCCGGTCGACATCACCTTCTTCAATGGCGACAAGGTGCGCTATCTGGTGAAAGACGGTGTGCGGGCAATGATGTCGGGCACCGTGCACTGGTGGCGGCCGGACCGCTGGAACCTCTCGCACCCGGATTATCTGATCCTGCCGGACAAGGAGGACGGTTCGGTCGAGAACCTCACCTCGGTCCGCGGCGGCGGCGCCCTGCGCGGTCTGGCACAGAGCGCGAAAGGCGCGGGCGGCGTGGATGTCTCGTTCTTCGAACGGGAGTTCATCCCCGTGTACCCCGCCACCGCCAAGGTGCAGAGCTGGGATCTGCTGCGCTGTGTCCGCCAGATTCTCGATCAGCTCGACCCGATCGACGACCCGCTGCCGGAGGACCTGCGTGCCGAGCATTCCCTGCTCCCCGTCTCCGACGCCCTGCGCCTGATCCACCTACCCGAGCGCAAATCCGATATCGACGAGGCCCGCAACCGTCTGCGCTTCGACGAGGCCCTGGCGCTGCAACTGGTCCTGGCCGAACGCCGCCATCAGACCGAGGGCCGCGCCGCCAAGCCCTGCCCGCCCCGCACCGACGGCATTGCCGCCGCCTTCGACAAGCGCCTCCCCTTCGAGCTCACCGAGGGCCAGCGCACCGTCATCGACGAGATCTCCGCGGATCTGTCCCGCAGCCACCCCATGCACCGCCTGCTGCAGGGCGAGGTCGGCTCTGGCAAGACCATCGTCGCCCTGCACGCCATGCTGCAGGTGGTCGACAACGGCCAGCAGACCGCCCTGCTCGCTCCGACGGAAGTCCTTGCCGCCCAGCACTATCGGTCGCTGAAGAATATGCTCGGCGATCTCGGTGAGGCCGGTGAACTGGGCGCGGCCGACACCGCCACCAAGGTTGTGCTGGTGACCGGCTCCATGTCCGCGGGCCAGAAGAAGGCCGCGCTGCTGGACGCCGTCACCGGTGAGGCGGGCCTGGTCATCGGCACCCACGCCCTCATCCAGGAGGCCGTCGAGTTCTTCGACCTCGGCATGGTCGTCGTCGACGAACAGCACCGATTCGGCGTGGAACAGCGAGATGCCTTGCGCGCCAAGGCGAAGAACGGCATCAGCCCGCACCTGCTGGTCATGACCGCCACCCCCATCCCGCGCACCATCGCCATGACCACCCTCGGCGATCTGGAGACTTCCACCCTCACCCAGCTCCCGCGCGGCCGCTCGCCGATCACCTCGAAAGTGGTGCCCGCCAAGGTGAAACCCTCCTGGGTGGACCGCGCCTGGGAACGCATCCACGAGGAAGTCCAGGCCGGTCGCCAGGCCTACGTGGTCTGCTCCCGCATCGGCGACGAGGACGAGAACGGCAATGGTAAAGCCAAGGGCCGCAAGAAATCCGACGAGGAGAAGGAAGGCCCCACCACCCACGCGGCCGTCGACGTCTACGAAATGCTGCGCAGCGGCCCCCTGCAGGACCTACGCGTGGGCCTGCTCCACGGCCGCCTGCCCTCCGACGAGAAAGACCGCGTCATGCGCTCTTTCAACGACGGCGATATCGACGTCCTGGTCTGCACCACCGTCGTCGAAGTCGGCGTCGACGTCCCCAACGCCACCGTCATGGTCATCGTCGACGCCGACCGCTTCGGCGTCAGCCAGCTCCACCAGCTGCGCGGCCGCGTAGGCCGAGGCAAACACGCCGGCCTCTGCCTGCTGATCACCGAATCCAACCCGGTCGGCACCGCCATGGCCCGCCTCGAAGCCGTGGCAGGCACCACCGACGGCTTCGAACTCGCCGTCCTGGACCTCCGCCAGCGCCGCGAGGGCGACGTCCTGGGCTCCGCCCAGTCCGGCACCGCCCGCAGCCTCCGCCTGCTGTCCCTACTGGACGACCTCGAAGTAATCACCGCCGCACAGCAATTGGCCCGAGAGGTAGTCGAGTCCGACCCCGGCCTGACCCAGCACCCCGGCCTCGCCGGCATGATGCACGCCGCAGTGGACGGCGAGCGCCTGGAGTACCTGGCGAAGTCGTAACCCGACTCCCTGGTGCCGGACCCGCACTCCGTCATTCCGGCGCGCTTTTGGCCGGAATCTACTGTAGTGACGGAGACCCCGGCCAAAAGCACGCCGGGGTGACGGGTGGGGCTGCTGCCGGGGTTGTAGGGCCGCCGGGCTATTGCGGATGGCGGGCTGCTGCCAAGTGCGTTGCTGGTTGCGAGCCTGTTCAGCGGGGGATACGCGGGTAAGGCAGGTCTGTACTGGTGTTCTCGGCGATCGCCAGCGGCCGGCCGATCTGCGGGAAGGCGCGTTGCGGGCAGTTGGGGCGCTCGCAGACCTTGCAGCCCGCGCCGATGGGGATGGCGGCGGCGGGGTCGTCGAGTTGCAGGCCCTTGGAGTAGACGAGGCGGTCGGCGTATTCGATATCGCAGCCCAGGCCGATGGCGAATTCCTTGCCGGCGGTGCCGAATCCGGTGGGGGTGGGCGTGGTGGTGCGGGCGATCCAGAGGTAGCGGCGGCCGTCGGGCATGGACGCTATCTGGGTGAGCATGCGGCCCGGATGGGCGAAGGCCTCGTGGACGACCCACAGCGGGCAGCTGCCGCCGACGCGGGAGAAGTGGAAGGCGGTGGCGGACTGGCGTTTCGAGATATTGCCGGCGCGATCGGTGCGTATGAGGAAGAAGGGAACGCCGCGCTGGCCTTGGCGTTGCAGGGTGGAGAGCCGGTGGCAGACGGTTTCGAAACCCACTTCGAAACGTAGGGATAGCAGGTCGATGTCGTAGCGTAGCTCTTCGGCCGACCGCAGGAATTTGCCGTAGGGGAGGATGAGCGCCCCCGCGAAGTAGTTGGCCAGGCCGATCCGCGCCAGCGTGCGGGATTCGCCGCTCAGGGAGGGGGTTTCGTCGAGGACCTCGTCGAGCAGGTTGCCGTGCAGCAGGAAGGCGAGGGTGGTGGCGATCTGGAAGGCGCGCTGGCCCGGGCGCAGGCGACGGGCCAGGGTGAGGGTGCGGGTTTCCGGTTCGTAGTGGCGCTTGGGCACATTCGGGTCGGCGCCGTCGCCACGGACCAGCACGGTCACCCCGGCGCGTTCCTCGGCCACGCGGGCGAGCTGGCGGTCGAGCGAGCCGATGGCGAGTCCGCAGTCATCGAAGAGCCGCTCCGCCGCGAGGTCCAGCTGGGCGATGTGGTTGTGATGGTCGTAGAAGAAGTCGCGGACGTCCTCGTAGGGCATAGGCACGCCGGGTGCGCCGGTGGGGGTGGCGACCTTCGAGGACAAAAGATCCAACTGGTCGGTCGCCGCACGTAGTCGGCGGTGCATGGCCACAACGATTTTCGCGACCTCGGGCATGCGCGTCGCCAGATCCTCGACCTCGGCGACGGGTGCGGCATTGCCGCCCGCGGCTTCGACCAGGATCTCGTGCAGATCCGACACCAGCCGGGCGTCGGAGTCGGCGGCGAAGAACTGCACGTCGAGATCGAAGGTGGAGTTCAATTTCAACAGCACCGGGATCGTCAGCGGCCGCTGATCACGCTCGAGCTGGTTGAGATAGCTGGGGGACAGGTCCAGGGATTTGGCCAAGGCCGCCTGGGTCATCCGGCGTTCCTCGCGCAACCGTCGTAGTCGGGCCCCCGCATACATCTTGCGCACAGTGCGAGATGGTACCCATACTGCTTCGCAAACATCGCATTATGACGGGACTCGCCCGTATTCCGGTGATTCTGCGAGCGTTTTCGCGGTCGAGGCGCGTCTGCGTAGCATGCGAATTCGAGACGTGGGGCGGGTCCTTTTGCGGGTCCCCATCGTACGCGGCCCCGACGAGCGGCGGGCTCGAACCGCAACGGGAACATACCCAGGAACCGGGCGTCTCAACCCAGAAGCAGATGAACTTGGAGTTCGCCGACCGGAAATGGCCGACCATGTCCGGTTCCTGAATCTCAGCCCGGCTGCTCGCCGAGTTCGATCCAATAGCGCCGCACCACACCGTATTCGGAGTCCAGAATGCTTTCCAGGCTGCCGCCGTGGCGCTCGATCGTCCGCGCCGAGGCGACGTTCTCGTCCGCGCAGACGATCAGCACCTCGGCCATGCCGAGCGCCCGGGCCTCGCCGAGCATCCGCCCCAGCGCCCAGGTGGCCAGCCCGCGCCGGCGCGCGGACGGCCGGATGCCGTATCCGATATGCCCGGCGTGCCGCACGAAATCGCCGAAGCCGTGCCGCAGCGCGATGCCGCCGAGCACCTGCTCGCCGTCGGCAATCCAGCGGTAGGTGCACACCGCCGACCGCGCGTCCTCGGTCAGCCGGTTTATCCACGCGGTGAACCCGGCAAATGAGTCGACCTCGTCGGCGGGTCGCAGCCCGAACCCGTCCTCGTGCAGGCCGGGACCCCATTCCCGATGCGCCGCCAGCCACGCGGCATGCAGGTCTGCGGTGGGCGCGATCAATTCGGGCATAGCGCGACACTACCGATCCGGTGTCCAGGCCCCTGCCGGGTTTCCCGGCCGCCGCGGTTGTTCGCGACTTCGCAGTTGCCACGGGATTCGCTCGCCGAAATTCGCTGATGCGAGGCGTTTTCCCAGGTCGGTGGCCTGCGTAGCGTCGGAAATATGAAGACCTATCCAGTGCGCGCCCGCTCCGCAGCGGAACAGTTCCCGAGGGAGGAACACCTCGCCGCCCGCATCGCCCAGGTGGCCGTGGATCCGGTGGCCGTGCCCGCCGACGTCGAGGAGATGATCGTCAACCGGATCATCGACAATGCCGCCGTGGCGGCTGCATCGGTGCTGCGGCGGCCGGTGACCACCGCGCGGCGGCAGGCGCGGGCGCACCCGTACACGCCCGGCGCCACGGTGTTCGGATTGCCCGGGGCGCAGCGGTTCTCACCGGAATGGGCGGCCTGGGCCAATGGCGTGGCCGTGCGCGAACTCGATTTCCACGACACCTTCCTGGCGGCGGAGTACTCGCATCCCGGCGACAATATCCCGCCCATCCTGGCCGTCGCACAGCACACCGGCCGCAGCGGCGCGGAGCTGATTCGCGGGCTGGCCACCGGCTACGAGATCCAGATCGACCTGGTGCGCGCGATCTGCCTGCACGAGCACAAGATCGACCACGTCGCCCACCTCGGACCGTCGGCCGCCGCGGGCATCGGCACGCTGCTCGGGCTCGATGCGGACACGATCTACCAGGCTGTCGGGCAGGCGTTGCACACCACGACCGCGACCCGGCAGTCCCGCAAGGGTGAGATCTCCAGCTGGAAGGCGTTCGCGCCCGCCTTCGCCGGGAAGATGGCGGTCGAGGCGGTGGATCGCGCCATGCGCGGCGAGGGTGCGCCCGCGCCCATCTGGGAGGGCGCGGACGGCGTGATCGCCTGGCTGCTGGGCGGATTCGACGCCGAGTACCAGGTGCCGCTGCCCGGTCCGGGCGAGGCCAAGCGGGGGATTCTGGACAGCTACACCAAGGAGCATTCGGCCGAATACCAGAGTCAGGCCCCGATCGACCTGGCGCGGCGCATGCGCGACCGGATCGGTGATCTCGGACAAATCGCCTCGATCGTCCTGCACACCAGCCATCACACCCATGTGGTGATCGGCAGCGGCTCGGGCGATCCGCAGAAATACGACCCGCACGCCAGCCGCGAAACCCTCGACCATTCGGTGCCCTACATCTTCGCGGTCGCGCTGCAGGACGGCGCCTGGCATCACGAGCGGTCCTATGCGCCCGAGCGCGCGCAGCGACCGGACACCGTCGAACTGTGGCGCAAGATCAGCACCGTCGAGGATCCGGAGTGGACGCGCCGCTACCACTCCGCCGATCCGGCCGAGAAGGCCTTCGGCTGCCGCGCCGTGGTCACCCTGGCCAGTGGGGAGACCATTGTCGACGAGCTGGCGGTGGCCGACGCGCATCCGCTGGGCGCCCGGCCGTTCGGTCGCGCGCAGTACCTCGAGAAGTTCCGCGTCCTCGCCGAGGGCGTGCTGGAACCGGCCGAGCAGGATCGCTTCCTCGACGTGGCCCAGCGCACGCCCGAGCTGAAAGCCGGTGAGCTGGAACAGCTCACGTTCACCGTGTCCGACGCGGTGCTGGCCGCCGCGCCCGTGACTCCCGAAGGGATTTTCCGATGACTACCTCAGTGTTCCGGTGTATCGAGGATCAACGCCTGCGCGGCGATCACGGTCGTCCCGTTGTAGGTCATGGCCGGCGACCCGTACAGCCGATAGCCCTCGTCGAGCAGTTTGCTGATGCGTTCACAGAACCTCGCATCGTCCGGTCCGGTAATGAGGCGGTAGCGCAGCGGTTGATCGGTCATACCGCAAGCCTAGGACGGTGGTCGCGGTGACCGGGCTCATGGCCGCCACGACCACGGCGGCGGACAAGCGCGCGGCCTTCCGCGCGGGATTGACCAGCGGGCGCATTCAGCGGTTCCCCGGCGCTTTCAATCCATTGGTGGCCAAGCTGATTCAGGAGATCGGCTTCGAGGGCGTCTACGTCTCCGGCGCGGTCGTCTCGGCCGAGCTGGCGCTGCCGGATATCGGGCTGACCACGCTCACCGAGGTGGTCGAGCGCGGCCGTCGGATCGCCAGAGTCACCGACCTGCCGGTGCTCATCGACGCCGATACCGGATTCGGCGAGCCCATGAATGCCGCCCGCACCGTGACCATGCTCGAGGACGCCGGGCTGGCGGGCTGCCACATCGAGGATCAGGTCAATCCGAAGCGCTGCGGGCACCTGGACGGCAAAGCCGTTGTCCCCGTGGCGGATATGGTGCGGCGCTTGCGCGCGGCGGTGTCCGCGCGGCGCGATCCGGGCTTCGTCGTCTGCGCCCGCACCGATGCCCGCGGCGCCGAGGGGCTCGACGCCGCCATCGACCGGGCCAAGGCGTATGCCGACGCGGGCGCGGACCTCATCTTCACCGAGGCCCTGGCCGATGCCGGTGAGTTCGCGAAGTTCCGTGCGGCCGTGGATATCCCGCTGCTCGCGAATATGACCGAGTTCGGCAAGTCCGAGCTGCTCTCGGCGACCGAGCTGGAGAGCCTCGGCGTCAATGCGGTCATCTACCCGGTGACCACGCTGCGCCTGGCCATGTTCGCCGTCGAGTCCGGCCTGCGTGAGATCGCCGCCACCGGAACCCAATCCGCGCTCGTGGACCGCATGCAGCACCGCGCCCGCCTCTACGAGCTGCTCGAGTACTCCCGCTACAACGAATTCGATTCCGACATTTTCAATTTCACCGTGAGCGAGTGAGCTGATGACCGAGATCAAGAAGGGCCTCGCCGGGGTGGTGGTCGACACCACCGCCATCTCGAAGGTGGTGCCCGAGACCAGCACCCTGACCTACCGCGGCTATGCCGTGCAGGATCTGGCCCGGCACTGCCGTTTCGAGGAGGTCGCCCACCTGCTGTGGCACGGCGAACTGCCCGATGCGGCCGAACTGCGCGCCCTGACCGAACGCGAACGCGCCCTGCGCCGCGCCGATCGCTCCCTGCTGGCCCTCATCGACCGCCTGCCCGAGACCTGCCATCCCATGGACGTCGTCCGCACCGTGGTCAGCTACCTGGGCGCCGAGGACCCTCTCGAGGACCGCGGGCGCAGCCGGGATGAACTGCTGGCCAAGGCATTGCGCATGACCGCGGTCCTGCCCACGGTCATCGCCGCCGATATGCGCCGCCGCCGCGGCCTGGATCCCCTCCTCCCCGATCCGAATCGCGGTTTTGCCGAGAACTTCCTCTACATGTGCTTCGGTGAGGCCGGTCCCGGCACCCACCACTTGGATCCGCGCCTGGTGCGAGCCTTCGAAACCTCGCTGATCCTGTACGCCGAGCACAGCTTCAATGCCTCCACCTTCGCCGCCCGCGTCGTCACCTCCACCGAATCCGATATGTACAGCGCGGTCACGGCGGCCATCGGCGCTCTCAAGGGCCCGCTGCACGGCGGCGCCAACGAGGCCGTCATGCACATGATGCTGGAGATCGGCAAGCCCGAACGGGCACGGGAATGGTTGCAAGACAGGCTGTCCCGCAAACAGAAGGTGATGGGCTTCGGCCACCGCGTCTACAAGGACGGCGACTCCCGCGTCCCCACCATGAAAGCCGCCCTCGACGATATCGCCGAACTGACCGGCGGCGCCGAATGGCTGCGCATGTACGACGAACTCGAAGCCACCATGGCCCAGGCCAACGGCATCAAGCCGAATCTGGACTTCCCGGCAGGCCCCGCCTACTACCTCATGGGCTTCGACATCGACATGTTCACACCGATTTTCGTCATGAGCCGCATTACCGGCTGGACCGCCCACATCATCGAGCAATCCCAATCCAACGCCCTCATTCGCCCGCTGTCGGAATACACCGGCGTCCCACCGCGGTCGCTGCGCGGCGTCGCCTGATGTCTTCGACTCCGCCATGGAGCGCGCCGGAACCGAAATCCTCCGCCGCATGAGCGAGAGCTGACCGACTCTTCCACCATGCCAGTGAGGCTCGTCGCATACCCGCAGGTAGCATCGAGGTTCGGGGGTTTCGCCGCTAGCGTCGGGATATGAGGGCGATCTCGGGCTTCGCACTCGGAGAGCGGGTGGGGGGAGAGGATGACCGGCGGCTGCCGCGGAGTCGGCTGTATTGGCGATTGCAGGACACCGGCATCTGGGTCCCGGGCCATCTGATCGAGGCCCAGTATTGTTGCGACGCAGGCTTTCTCCTTGTCACCTCGGATGATTGTCCCTTCGAGGAATCGAGCCACCTGCTCTTGTTGAGCCCGCGGTTCCGCAGGCGGGCCCGGCGTGAACTTCGTCTGCCGTACGAGTCCTTTCTTCTCCATGAAACCCTGCCGCTGGACAACGACCGACTGCGCGTGGAGTACTACGGCGGCCCGCTTCTGATCCTGGTCCCGCGCCGGCACTGGTACGGCTACAGCCTCGGGGTGCGTCTCGCTCCGGTAGGCGGTGCCGGACGTTACCCGAGGACCGCCTGGGCGGCAGGGGCCCTGCTGCGGTTGTGGACTGTGCCGTGGATCCAATATCTCGTGGTGGGAATCGTCGTGTCCTGCCCCTGCGGTCCGCTGCTGATTTGCGAGCTGTGCCGCTGGCTGTACGACCTGTGCGGGGCGATGCTCGGAGTGTGCGGGTGGTGAACGGAATGCGGCGACCCCGCGGCCGATTGGCTGCGGGGTCACCGGTTCAGAGTACGGTGCTCGTTCAGCGCACCGCGTGTGCGGCCGTCACCATGTTCCGCAAGGATTCTTCCACCTCGGCCGGTCCGCGGGTCTTCAAACCGCAGTCCGGATTGACCCAGAGACGTTCGGCCGGAACCGCTTTCAGGGCCTCACGCAGGGATGTGGCGATCTCCTCGACGGCCGGAACCCGCGGGGAGTGGATGTCGTAGACACCCGGGCCCACGCCGAGCGCGAAGCCCGCCGCATTGAGGTCGTCGAGCACCTCCATGTGCGAGCGGGCCGCCTCGATGGAGGTGACGTCCGCATCCAGCTCGGCGATGGCGCCGATCACCTCGCCGAACTCCGAATAGCAGAGGTGGGTGTGGATCTGGGTGGCATCCGATACGCCCGCCGTGGACAAACGGAAGGCCGCGACCGCCCAATCCAGGTAGTGCTGTTCGGCTTCCGCGCGCAGCGGCAGCAGCTCGCGCAGGGCCGGTTCGTCCACCTGGATGATGCGGATACCCGCCGCCTGCAGGTCCACCGTCTCGTCGCGGATGGCCAGCGCCACCTGCCGGGCGGTGTCCTCGATCGGCTGGTCGTCGCGCACGAACGACCAGGCCAGGATGGTGACCGGGCCGGTGAGCATGCCCTTGACCGGCTTGTCGGTGAGGGATTGGGCGTATTCGATCCACTCGACCGTCATCGGCTGCTGCCGCGTCACATCGCCGAACAGGATCGGCGGGCGGACGCAGCGGGTGCCGTAGGACTGCACCCAGCCATTGGCGGTGGCGCAGAAGCCGTCCAATTGTTCGGCGAAGTACTGCACCATGTCATTGCGTTCCGGTTCGCCGTGCACCAGCACGTCGATGCCCAGCTTCTCCTGCAGCGCAATGACTTCGGCGATCTCGGCGCGCATGCGGTCGCGGTATTGCGCGGCGGTGATCTCACCCTTGACCAGGGCCGCGCGGTCCTTGCGGATGGCGGGGGTCTGCGGGTAGGAGCCGATGGTGGTGGTCGGCAGCAGCGGCAGCGGCAGGCGTTCCTGTTGCAGCACACGGCGTTCCGCGGCGGGGGAGCGGCGGGTGGCCTCCGGGCCGAGCGCCGACAGGCGCGCCCGCACCGTGTCGTCGCGCAGCCGCGGGTCAGCGGCCCGGGACGCGAACGCCGCACGGGCGGTAGCCAATTCGGCGGTGATGGCGTCGGTGCCCTCGTGCAGCGCGGTGGCCAGCAGCCGCACCTCGGCCACCTTCTCCGCGCCGAAGGCCAGCCAGGAGCGCAGCACCGGTTCGATACCGGATTCGGCGTCGAGCGAATACGGCACGTGCAGCAGCGAACTGGAGGTCGAGACCACCAGCGCCCCGGTGCTGCCGAGCAGGGTGCCCAGCGTGCTCAGCGCCCGATCCAGATCGGTGCGCCACACATTGCGGCCGTCCACGACACCCGCCACCACCAGCTTCCCGGCCAGCGCCGGCACCCCGGCCACCTCGCCGACCGTCGTCCCGGCGGTGAAGTCCAGCGCCACGCCCTCGATGGCGGTGCCCGCCAGCACCGGCAGCGCCGCACCCGGCCGCCCGAAATAGGTGGCGACCAGAATCGCGGGCCGATCCGCCGAGGCCGACAGCTCGTCGTACACCCGCCCGGCCACCGCGAGCTCGGCCTCGGTGAGATCGGTCACCAGCACCGGCTCGTCGATCTGCACCCACTGAGCGCCCGCCGCGGCCAGCTGCCGCAGCAATTCCCGGTACAGCGGCAGCAGCGCGTCGATCCGCCGCAGCGGATCACCCTCGGCGTCCTTGGCCAGCTTCAGGAAGGTCAGCGGGCCGATCACCACCGGCCGCGCGGGCACGCCGAGCGCCAGCGCCTCCCGCAGCTCGTCGAGGAGCTTGTCCGGATGCAGCGTGAACTCGGTATCCGCACCGAATTCCGGCACCAGGTAGTGGTAGTTGGTGTCGAACCACTTGGTCATCTCCAGCGGTTCGACCGCATCGGTGCCGCGGGCCGCCGCGAAGTACCGATCCAGCGGATCCGCGATACCGGCCACCCGCGGCGGCAGCGCGCCGAACATGACCGCGGTGTCCAGTATCTGGTCGTAGTACGAGAAGGTGCCCACCGGCACCGAATCCATTCCGGCCGCGGCCAGTCCGGTGAGCTGAGCGATGCGGAGTTCCTTGGCGACGGCGTGCAATGCCTCGGCATCGCTGCGTCCCGCCCAGTAGGACTCGATGGCGCGCTTCAGCTCACGCCGCGGCCCGATCCGCGGTGAGCCCAGAACCGTTGCGGTGAAAGGGGAAATGTTGGTCACAGCTGTTCTCCAGTGCTTCCAGAGCCACTGGCCGCCGCCCACGGGCATGAATGAACCCGAGTGCCCCGAATACACGCTCACGCGAGCATGCGGAAACCACTACCGGCCCATCCACCCAGTCCACGAGGCGGAGACCGCCGGATACGGCGTACCCGGCACAATCGGCAGGTCTTCGGACTCGCGGGCACCGGCCGAAATGGCCGACCTACTGGCCGTCGCTTCCCGGGCCATGGAGCCCAGTGCTGATGACGGCGGTCGTTCCTGCTCACCGCTGCGGGACAGTCCCGGATTCTCACCGGGTTCCCTCTTCACCCGTCGGTTAACGGGTTTCGACGCTGCCGTGGGACGTTCGGGGCTCCGACTCGTCTCCCACAGTGCGAACCGACTGCGCTGCGCAGTCTATTCCTTAGCTAGCGCGGTTTCGAAACCGAACCTCACCCGACCGGCGGCGACGGGGTGAGGTGTGTAGCTTTGCGAATGACAACTTCGCAGGACCGGCGGGTGTGCTTGTGAAGATGACTGCGAAGTGAGTTCGATGCCCGATCGATATCGCGGGGCAGGTACCTTAAGGCGCATGTTCTCCAAAGTCCTGGTCGCCAACCGCGGCGAGATCGCCATTCGCGCCTTCCGCGCGGCCTACGAACTCGGCATCGGAACGGTGGCGGTCTTTCCCTACGAGGACCGCAACTCCGTTCATCGGTTGAAGGCGGACGAGGCCTACCAGATCGGGACGCCCGGGCATCCGGTGCGGGCCTATCTGTCGGTCGAGGGGATCATCGAGGCGGCCAAGAGCGCGGGCGCCGACGCCGTGTACCCGGGTTACGGGTTCCTGTCCGAGAATCCGGACCTGGCGGCGGCGTGCGCGCGGGAGGGCATCACCTTCGTCGGCCCGTCCGCGCAGGTGCTGGAGCTGACGGGCAACAAGGCGCGGGCCATTGCCGCCGCCAAGGCCGCCGGGTTGCCGGTGCTGAAGTCCTCCGAGCCGTCCTCGGATGTGGACGCGCTCATGGCGGCGTCGGAGACCATGGACTTCCCCGTCTTCGTCAAGGCCGTCGCCGGCGGCGGCGGGCGCGGTATGCGCCGGGTGACCGATCGGGCCCAGTTGCGCGAGGCCATCGAGGCCGCCGCGCGCGAGGCCGAATCGGCGTTCGGCGATCCGACGGTGTTCCTGGAGCAGGCGGTGGTCAACCCCCGCCATATCGAGGTGCAGATCCTCGCCGACCAGCACGGCAATGTCATCCACCTGTTCGAGCGCGACTGCTCGCTGCAGCGGCGGCATCAGAAGGTCATCGAGCTCGCGCCCGCGCCGAATCTGGATCCCGCACTGCGCGACCGGATCTGCGCCGATGCGGTGGCCTTCGCCGAGGAGATTGGCTACAGCTGCGCGGGCACCGTGGAGTTCCTGCTCGACGAGCGCGGCAATCACGTGTTCATCGAGATGAATCCGCGAATCCAGGTGGAGCACACGGTGACCGAGGAGATCACCGATGTGGACCTGGTGCAGGCGCAGATGCGCATCGCCGCCGGGGAGCGGCTGGAAGACCTTGGCCTGAGCCAGGATTCGATCACCATCCGGGGCGCGGCCCTGCAATGCCGCATCACCACCGAGGATCCGGCCAATGGCTTCCGGCCCGACACCGGCCGCATCACCGGCTACCGGTCGCCGGGCGGCGCGGGCGTGCGCCTGGACGGCGGCGCGAATGTCGGCGCGGAGGTCGGGGCCTACTTCGACTCCATGCTGGTCAAGCTGACCTGCCGCGGGCGCGACTTCCAGACCGCCATCGCGCGGGCGCGCCGGGCCGTGGCCGAATTCCGTATTCGCGGCGTGACGACCAATATTCCGTTCCTGCTGGCGGTGCTGGACGATCCGGATTTCCGGGCGGGCAGGGTCACCACCTCGTTCATCGACGAGCGGCCGCAGCTGCTCACGCTGAAGAGCTCGGCCGACCGCGGCACCAAGATCCTGCAGTACCTGGCCGACGTGACGGTGAACAAGCCGCACGGCAGCCGGCCGACCAAGCTGTATCCGCACGACAAACTGCCCGCCATCGACACCACCGTGCCGCCGCCGGCCGGGTCTCGGCAGAAGCTCTTGGAGCTGGGACCGGAGGGCTTCGCCCAGTGGCTGCGCAATCGCGAGGGAGTGGCGGTCACCGACACCACCTTCCGTGACGCGCACCAGTCGCTGCTGGCCACCCGGGTGCGCACCAATGGCCTGCTCGATGTGGCCGGGCATGTGGCGCGGCTGACGCCGGAACTGCTGTCCATCGAATGCTGGGGCGGCGCAACCTATGACGTGGCGCTGCGCTTCCTGTTCGAGGATCCGTGGGAGCGGCTGGCCGCGCTGCGCGAGGCCGTCCCGAACATCAACCTGCAGATGCTGCTGCGCGGCCGCAATACCGTCGGCTACACGCCGTATCCGGAAAAGGTCACGCGCGCATTCGTTTCCGAGGCCACCGCCACCGGCATCGACATCTTCCGCATCTTCGACGCGCTCAACAATGTCGACCAGATGCGGCCCGCCATCGACGCCGTGCGCGAAACCGGCACCGCGGTGGCGGAAGTCGCCATGAGCTACACCGGCGACCTGTCGAATCCGAACGAGAACCTCTACACCCTCGACTACTACCTCAAGCTCGCCGAGCAGATCGTCGAGGCCGGGGCGCACGTCATCGGCATCAAGGACATGGCGGGCCTGCTGCGCGCGCCCGCCGCGCACACGCTGGTCACCGCGCTGCGTGCGAACTTCGATCTGCCGGTGCACGTGCACACCCACGACACCCCCGGCGGTCAGCTGGCCACCTACCTGGCCGCCTGGCAGGCCGGAGCCGACGCCGTCGACGGCGCCTCGGCTCCCATGGCGGGCACCACGTCTCAGCCCGCGCTGTCGGCAATCGTTGCCGCGGCAGCGAATTCGCCGTACGACACCGGCTTGAACCTGCAGAATGTCTGCGATCTGGAGCCCTACTGGGAGGCGCTGCGAAAGGTCTACGGCCCCTTCGAATCCGGTCTGCCCGGCCCGACCGGCCGCGTGTACCACCACGAGATCCCCGGCGGGCAGCTGTCGAACCTGCGCCAGCAGGCCATCGCTCTCGGCCTGGGTGACCAGTTCGAAGAAGTCGAATCGAAATACGCTGCCGCGGACCGTCTGCTGGGCCGCCTGGTCAAGGTCACCCCGTCCTCCAAGGTCGTCGGCGACCTCGCTCTCGCCCTGGTCGGCACCGGCGTCGACGTCGAGGACTTCGCCGCCGATCCCGGCCGCTACGACATCCCGGACTCCGTCATCGGCTTCCTGCGCGGCGAACTCGGCACCCCCGCCGGCGGCTGGCCCGAGCCCTTCCGCAGCCGCGCCCTCGCCGGCCGCGGCCCCGCCAAGCCGGAAACCCAGCTCACCGCCGAGGATGAAGCGGGCCTGTCCGGCACCTCCGCCGAGCGCCGCGCCACCCTCAACCGCCTGCTGTTCCCCGGTCCCACCGCCGAATTCCTCGCCCACCGCGAAAAGTACGGCGACACCACCGGCCTGTCGGCCAACCAGTTCTTCTACGGCCTCCGCCACGACGAAGAACACCGCGTCCAACTGGAGAAGGGCGTCACCCTCCTCATCGGCCTGGAAGCCATCTCCGAGCCCGACGAGCGCGGCATGCGCACGGTCATGTGCATTCTCAACGGCCAACTCCGTCCCATCACCGTGCGCGATCGCTCCATCGCGAGCGAAGTGCCCACCGCGGAGAAGGCCGACAAGACCAATCCCGGCCACATCGCGGCCCCGTTCGCGGGTGTGGTCACCTTGGCTGTCTCCGAAGGCGATTCGATCGCCGCGGGCGACACCATCGGCACCATCGAAGCGATGAAGATGGAAGCCGCCATCACCGCTCCCCGAGCCGGCCTGGTCAAGCGCATCGCCATCGGCAAGGTCCAACAGGTGGAAGGCGGCGACCTCCTCATCGAAATCCGCACCAACGAGGCCGCGGCCGAATGACCCGCATCGTGGCGGGAACCGCGGGCGGTCGCCGCCTGCGGGTCCCGCCCGCAGGGACGCGGCCGACGTCGGATCGGGTCCGTGAGGCGCTGTTCAGCGTGATCATGGCGCGCATGGATCTGGATGGGGCGCGGGTGCTCGATCTGTATGCGGGGTCCGGTGCGCTGGGGCTGGAAGCCTTGTCGCGCGGGGCTTCTCACGCCTTGCTGGTGGAGTCCGATCGGAAGGCCGCGGCCGTTGTTCGCGGCAATATCGGGGATCTCGGGCTGCCCGGTGCGGAGTTGCGGATGGGCAGCGTGGCGGGGGTGCTCGGGCGGGCGGCGGTCACGTCGGCCGCAGGGCGTGCGTCCCGGGTCGCGCCCGAGGCCGTTGCGGTGGGGCGTGCGGCAGCGCCCGCCGGTGGGCCCTACGACCTGGTGTTCTCGGATCCGCCGTATGCGCTCGATATCGCGGAGGTGCTCGCTGATCTGCGGGCGCTCGTCGAGGGGGGATGGTTGCACGACGGTGCGCTCATCGTCGTCGAGCGGTCGACGCGGTCACCCGAATTGGACTGGCCCGCAGGATATTCGCCGTTGAAGCCGCGCACCTACGGTGAAACCCGCATCGATCTGGCGGAGTACGAGCCGGAGGAGTAAGGGCCGCAGGGGTTCCGGTACCTCGCGACGGCTGGGGTACGGCTGCCGGCCCCGTGCCCCGGGCTACTTGAACGCGGGGTTCGGGAGGGTGCTGCCGCCGGCCTGCGCGAGGAGTTTGCCCCGGGAATCGACGATGGTGGCATTGGAGACCAGGCGGGTGCGGCCGCCGTGGGCGTTGGTGCCGATCACGGTGTAGGTCTGGCCCGGGGCCACGGGGCGCAGGTAGTCGATGTTCAGGTTGAGGGTGAGTTGGGGGATGAAGCGGTCGAGGGTGCTGGCGGAGGCGAAGCAGACGGCATTGTCGAGGATCATGGCGACGTAGCCGCCGTGGATCATGCCGCCGGGATTGCAGAGCTTTTCGGTGGGGGTCCAGGCCAGTTCGACGCGGCCGGGCTCGGCGGTGACCACGGTTTGGCCGAGATGGTCGTCGACGGTGCTGAACTGCGGGAACTTGCCCTTGCCGAACAGGTTGATGAATTCGGCGCCGGACAGCGTGCGCATCAGGTCAAGATCGGCTTCGACGCTCAACATTCTCTCCGATGATCAAGAACGGCTTCGGTACCGAAGATACGTCAGCCGGGTGACAGCCCTTGCCGCGCATACGGCGCGGACCGTGCGGCGGCCGCCCGATGTGTCTCGGCGCGGCCGTGCCTTGCTACCGTTCGCCCATGGCTGGAGCACTGTGTCCGGGCTCGTTCGACCCGGTGACCAATGGGCATCTCGATGTGATCCGGCGGGCTGCCGTGCAGTTCGACGAAGTCGTCGTGACGGTGGTGATCAACCCCAACAAGAAGGGCATGTTCACCATCGAGGAGCGCGTCGAGATGATCCGGGAGGTCACCTCGGATCTGCCCACTGTGCGCGTCGAGTCCTGGCAGGGCCTACTGGTGGAATTCGCCAAGGAACAGGGCCTGACCGCCATCATCAAGGGCCTGCGCGATGCCACCGACTTCGGCTACGAACTGCAGATGGCGCAGATGAACCGCAAGCTCACCGGCGTCGACACCTTCTTCATCGCAACGAATCCCGCCTTCGGATTCGTCTCGAGCTCCCTGGTGAAGGAGGTCGCCGCCTACGGCGGCGACATCTCCGACCTCCTGCCCCCGTCGGTCCACAAACGCCTGCTCGACCGCATCGCCGAACGCCGCGCCTGAGCGGGGCGCGTTTCGCGCCCCCGCTCAACCGCGAACGATGCCTGCGCTCAACCGCGAACGATGCCTGCGCTCAACCGCGAACGATGCCTGCGCTCAACCGCGAACGATGCCTGCGTACCGCCGCGAATAATGCCTGCGCGCCCATGCACGTTCCGATCGTGCTCGGGCGCGGATATGAACTTCGCGATTGGTGCTCGCGCGCGCGTAGGTTCGGGTTCGCTGTCATAGCGGATGCGCTGGGATGCGGCGTGGTTCGATCGCGGGTGTGGGCTCGATCCGCCCGTCAGGCGAGCTGCGGCGGCCTCGGGTCAGGGCGGCGCGTAGCCGCCGCCCGGCCTCGTCGCCACTGAGATCGTTCCAGGTCCAGCGCACCACCTGGAATCCCAAGGCGCGCAGGTGAGTTTCGTGAGCCTGCTCGCGGTGTACGGCCTCGGCCGGATCGCCGCCGTGCCGCAGCAGCCGTCCATAGCGGAACGGGCCGTCGAATTGGCAGACGACGCCCGCGTTCTCGTAGTAGAAGTCGGCCCGGTCGACGAAACGCCCGTCGGGTGTGAGCACAGTGCCCTGGGTCGCGGGCGCGGGCAGGCCGCATCGCCGAATCATGATGCGGCTCAACGATTCGCCCGCGCTCCGGCTGCGACCATCCAGAAAGCTCACCGCATGCTTGGCCCGGGCGATCCCATGCCGGAACTTGGCCCGCGCGACCTCCTCTGCCAGCTCGCCGGCGGTGAGCCCGAACCTGCCCGCCAGCGCATCACCCGCCACCACCGCCGCATCGAACGGCAGGGTGAGCGCCAGATCCACCACCGTGCGCGCCGGCGTGGTGACCAGCAGCCCGTCCACCTCCGCCGCCGAATCCAGCGGTGACCCGAACACTTTGGTGTGCGGCCTGATCCGCCCGCCGCCCCGCCGATTCCGGGTGACGCACACCCGGTCCAGCGGCACCCGCCACAGCGTCGTCCCGTACAGCACGGCCGCCGATTGATGACTCACCACCGACCCATCGGCCAACTCCGGCAGCAACGCCTCGATCAGCAGCCGGTGCCGCTCCCGCAATCCGAGCCCGTCTATAACCGGAGCGCAAGTGCCGAGCCCGCTGGTGCCTCGAGCGCAGGTGCCGAGCCCGCCGGTGCCTCGAGCGCAGGTGCCGAGCCCGCCGGTGCCCTGAGCGCAGGTGCCGAGGGTGCCCGTGCCAGGAGCACCTGTGCTCGGAGCGCACATGCTGGAAGCGCTCGTGCTGGGAGCGCACGTCCTCGGAGGATCCGAGTTGGGAGCGCCGCACCCTTCGAGTAGCCTCCGCGCCAAACCTCTTGTCGCACAATGTCGTGTCATTGCCTGTCCCCGCGGCTCATTCCCCGTCCGGCCGCGGCCGTCCCCGCCGCCAGCTGTACCGCACGCAGCCCCGGTGCACCCGCCCCGGCGGCCGCTGCGGTCCGGGCCCGCGCGTATCCCGCCGTCCCCCAAGACATCCCCGTGATCGCTCCATGGTCGGAACCCTTTCGTTGGTCGATGCTGGTTTTGACGCAGCGTCGACCCCGGCAGGTTCCAGCCGATCCCGGAAATGACGAAACCTCGCACTCGTACCGGCGTTTCGGCCGGGGGAGTGCGAGGTTTCGGTTGCCGGATATTCGGATGCTCAGTTGGCCGGTGCGCGGAACACCCACAGCCGCAGGCTGATGAACCGCATCCCGCCCACGATGGCGGTGATCGCCAGCACCGCGAGCGCCTGCATCACATCGCCGAGCCCGGGCGCATTGGTCTCCAGGATGGCCAGCGCCGCCGAGGTGATGGCCAGCCCGGCCAGCGCCAGTCCGCCGCCCTCGAGCTGCGCGGTGAACCAGGTGACCCGCTCGCCGGCGTGGAAGGTCAGCCGCCGGTGCAGTTCATTGGCCAGCGCGGTGCTGACCACCGAGCCGGCCAGATTGGCCATGAGGGGTCCGCTGCCGGACAGCGCCAGGAAGAGCAGCAGGTAGCTGATATTGCTGAGCCCGCCGACTCCGGCGAAGCGAATGAGCTGGGCGAAGGCGTTCTCGCCGCGCAGCCAGACGCCGAGCTGTCCGGCCCAGCGGGTCCCGGCGGTGCGCAGCGCGTCGGCGCCGGCGGCCCGCAGCGCTTCCGTGCTGGCGGCGCGCAATGCTTCAGCGCCATAGGCATAGGTGTTGACCAGGACCGGGAGGGGCGAAACGCCCTGCTGGGGGATATCGAGGACAGCCATTGTCTTTCCCATTCCTACGTCGTGTTCTGCGTGCCGTTGTCCGGCGGTTGAACCCACGATGTCCGGCACCGCTTACAGCTCTCTGACAAAGCGCTGACACGAAACCTGACACCGTGTGCCCGACTGCTCGGCACTGCGGCTCGCCTGAACACGTTGGGCCTTTTCGGCCAAGTGTTGCAGTTCGTACTGCTTGTTCAGTATTGACTGAACAAATCGAACTGTCAACCCGAGGAGGCTCCGCTGCCTCGGCCCAACACCTTCTTGCCAATCAAAGGTAACACCAACTGGAGGCGTTTCCTCCACTTGCTTTTGTGGTGTGCGAAACAGTGCCCGACACGCCGTTACCGTCCACGCTTGACAGCCCCCCGGCAGGCACACTGGCCAACAAGCGGAGTGTCTCGCCGTGAGTCCAGGCAGGAGAATGGGGTAGCTGTATGTACCGGGTATTCGAAGCACTCGACGAACTCGTGGCCATCATCGAAGAGGCGCGGGGCATCCCCCCGACCCGTAATTGCATCGTGCCGCGCGGCGAGGTGCTCGAACTGCTCGACGACGTCCGCGAGGCGCTGCCCGGCGAACTCGACGACGCCCAGGACGTGCTGGATCACCGCGACAAGATCGTCAACGATGCCCGGACCGGCGCCGAGGCGACCGTCACCGGCGCCAACGAGCAGGCGCATCAGACCGTCACCGGCGCGCGGGACGAAGCCGACCGCATTCTCGCCGACGCCAAGGCGCACGCCGATCGCATGGTGGCCGAGGCCCGCGCGCACGCCGAGCACCTGGTCGCCTCGGCCGAGGCGGAGGCCGAACGCGTGGTCGCCGACGGCAACAAGGAGTACGAGGCCGTCACCGGCCGCGCCCGCACCGAATCCGATCGCATGATCGCCGCCGGGCAGGCCTCCTACGACCGGTCCGTGGCCGAGGGCAAGGCCGAGCAGGAGCGCCTGGTCTCGCAGACCGAGGTGGTCCGCGCCGCGCACGTCGAGAGCGCCCGGCTCATCGACACCGCCCAGGCCGACTCCGATCGCCTGCGCAGCGAATGCGACGACTACGTCGACGGCAAGCTGGCCGACTTCGAGGAGACCCTGCAGAGCACGCTGCGCATTATCGGCCGCGGCCGTCACCAGGTGCGTACCGGTACGAGCGTGCCGGATTATGCGGCCGAGTTCCGCCGGTAGTAACCGCGTCACCTGTCTCGGACACGGTTTGGGTTCGGACCATGACCTTCGGTATTGTTGAGTGGTTGCCCATTCCACACCGAGCGTGAGTGAGTTCGTGATGTCTGCCGATTCCGGTAAGCCCTCGCGTCATCGTCAGCACCTGACGGACGCGGGCTTCGTGCTGGATACGCGCAGTCTCGGACGCAAGCCCGGGTCGCTGCGTGAATTGCGTCGCACCGTCACCACCGCCGAGAAGATCGGCCTGGAGATGGTCGGCATTCCCGCCGGTTCCGAGGTCGAACTGGATCTCACGCTGCAGTCGGTTTCCGAGGGCGTGCTGGTCACCGGTTCGGTGCACGCACCCATCGAAGGGGAATGCTCGCGCTGCCTCGAACCGTTCACCGACGAGATCGAGCTGCAGCTCACCGAGCTTTTCGCCTACCCGGACAGCGCGACGGAGCAGACCACCGAAGAAGACGAGATCCCGCGTCTGGTCGACGACATGATCGACCTGGAACCGGTGATCATCGACGCCGTCGGCCTGGAACTGCCGTTGCAGCCGCTGTGCGAACCCGATTGCGCGGGATTGTGCCCGGAATGCGGTGTACGGATGGCGATTGCGGGTTCCGGTCACGGTCATGAGATACTTGACCCTCGCTGGGCCGGGCTCGCGAATTTCGCCGTTGCCCCCGGAGGCGATACCGCAGGTGTCGCGCCGGACCCATCAACAGATTCCACCCTCGCGGGCCACAATGGCGCGTCGAGTCAGAGGACAGAGGAGAAGTAGTCGTGGCCGTTCCGAAGCGCCGGATGTCCCGTGCCAACACCCACGCGCGTCGCAGCCAGTGGAAGGCCACCGCGCCGACCCTGATCACCTGCCCGAACCGGGCGTGCGGTCAGCAGACCCTGCCGCACATCGCGTGCCCGTCCTGCGGCACCTACAAGGGCCGCCAGGTCACCTCGGCGGTCTGATCCGCCTGATCGAGCAGCCGACCGTGACCGCCAGCAAGGACGCGGCGGAGATTGCCGCCGTAGGTGACTCAGCCGAACATTCTCCCCTGCTAGAGGCGCTCGGCGTCGACGTGCGTCCGGATCTGTTGCGCCTCGCGCTGACACACCGGTCCTATGCGTACGAGAACGGCGGGCTGCCGACCAACGAACGCCTGGAATTCCTGGGCGATTCGGTGCTCGGCCTGAGCATTACCGAACGCCTGTATCTGGAGCATCCGGACAAGTCCGAGGGCGAGCTGGCGAAGCTGCGGGCGAGCGTGGTCAATATGCACGCGCTCGCCGAGGTCGCCCGTGGTCTCGGCGAGGGCGGGCTCGGCCGGCACCTGTTGCTCGGTAAGGGCGAAGAGCTCACCGGCGGCCGGGACAAGCCGAGCATTCTCGCCGATGGCATGGAGTCGCTGCTCGGCGCCGTGCATCTGCAGCACGGCATCGATGTGGCACGCAGTGTGGTGCTGCGCCTGTTCGCCGAACTGCTCGAGCGCGGTCCTCGCATGGGGGCCGGGCTCGATTGGAAGACGAGCCTGCAGGAGCTGACCGCCGAACGCGGCATCGGCGTGCCGTCGTATGAGATCACCTCCACCGGGCCCGACCACGACAAGGAGTTCACCGCGACCGCGGTGATCGGTGGCAAGGGCTACGGCCAGGGGGTGGGCCGCTCCAAGAAGGAAGCGGAACAGAAGGCCGCGGGCGCCGCGTATCAGGCGTTGAACGCCGATAGCGAAGCCGCCGCCGAGGGTTCGGCCGACAGCTCCAAGAGCTAGGTTCGATGCCCGAACTTCCCGAGGTCGAAGTCGTACGGCGCGGGCTCACCGAACACGTGGTGACCCGCGTCGTCGAATCCGTGACCGTCAAGCATCCGCGCTCGGTGCGCCGGCATGTGCTCGGCGGGGAGGACCTGGCCGCGCGGCTGGCCGGTCTGCGGGTCGAATCCGCGCAGCGGCGCGGGAAATTCTTGTGGCTCACCTTCGATGAGCCGGATACCGCACTCGTGGTGCATCTGGGCATGAGCGGGCAGATGCTCGTGCAGCCCGGTGACGCGCCCTTGGAGAAGCACGCGCACATCATCGCGACGCTGGATTCCGGGAGCGAACTGCGGTTCGTGGATCAGCGGACGTTCGGCGGCTGGCAGGTGTCGGATCTGCTGGAGGTCGACGGGACGCTGGTGCCCGAACCGGTCGCGCATATCGCGCGCGACCCGCTGGATCCGCTGTTCGACGCCGATCGGGTGGTGGCTGCGCTGCGCGCCAAGCAGTCGGAGATCAAGCGGGTGCTGCTCGATCAGACCGTGGTCTCCGGGATCGGCAATATCTATGCCGATGAGGCGCTGTGGCGGGCCGGAATCCACGGTGAGCGCGTCGCCGCCAAGCTGACGCGCCCCGCACTGCACGGCCTGCTCACCGAGGTGCATGCCGTCATGAGCGAGGCGCTCGCCGTCGGCGGCACCTCCTTCGACGCCCTGTATGTGAACGTCAATGGCGAATCCGGCTACTTCGAGCGCTCCCTCAACGCCTACGGCCGCGAGCACGAGCCCTGCCGCCGCTGTGGTGCGCCGATGGTGCGCGAGAAGTTCATGAACCGGTCGTCGTTCTCCTGCCCGCGCTGCCAGACCCGCCCGCGCCGCTGACCCACTGACTTTGGGGTCTAGCCTCCCCGCCGAACGCCTTGAAGCGCTACCGTTTTGACAGCGGCATGTGTGGTGCCGGCTGGAGGGACCAATGCGCAAACTGACCTATTACGTCGCGGCAACCATCGACGGATTCATCGCCACCGAGGACGGATCGGTCGATTTCTTCCCGGTGGGCGGCGACCACGGCCCCGCCATTACCGCGCAGTATCCCGAAACCTTACCGACGAAGGTGCGCGAGGCCCTCGGCGTGGATCGCCGCAACCTGTACTTCGACACCGTGCTGATGGGCCGCAAGACCCACGATTTCGGCGTCCGCACCGGAACCTCCAGCCCCTACTCCCACCTGCGCCAGTACGTGGTCTCCCGCACCCTGCCCGAGGCCCCGGATCCGGATGTGGAACTGATCTCCGACGATCCGCTCGCCCGCGTCCGCGAAATGAAGCGCGAAAAGGGGCTCGGCATCTGGCTGTGCGGCGGTGGTGACCTGGCGCAGACGCTCATGCCCGAGATCGATCAGGTTTTCCTGAAGCTCTATCCGATCGTGCTCGGGCGCGGCCGGCCGTTGTTCGGCGACGGCCCGCGCCTGCCGGAGGCGGCCCGCTTCCGCGTCCTCACCAGCCGGGTTTTCGAGGACGGCGTCGCCTTCCTCAAGTACATCCGGGTGCGCTGAGGGCACACGGCAACGGTTGGCGCCGATCTCTGACAGGCATCCGCTATCGATGCGGGTTATGCTGCCTGAGAAGGCAGGCCCGGGGGTGGTCGCGTGGGATGGGGGGAGTACATGATCGATCTCGGTCCGAGCGTCGCCGTATTGCGCGCGGAGATCGAGTCGTTCTACGCGGGTTTCGGTAGTCCGGCGGCTTTGCGGGCGGCGTTCCGGGAGGCCGTGCTGTTGGTGCCGCTGGCGGAGGGCTCGCGGATCTCGACGTCGAAATACGGTGGTGTGGACTGGATCTGCGCGTTCACCAGTGCCGAGGAGTACGCCGGGTGGTTGTCGAGGCGGGACGAGCTCGATGCGATGGGTGAATATCCCTACCAGGCATTGAGTGGTTGGCGGCTGGCCGATTTCGCGGCGGCGTGTGTGAATCCGACCGGGGTGACGGTGGATATCGCCGGGTCGGCGCCAATGGCGTTCCCGCCGAACGTCTCCGAAGAGCAGGCAGCGATTGCACAGGAACATCGAAGTGGACTCATCACCGGCAGAACTGGACCAAGTAGCGTTGGCGATCCGCTCGATGATGAAGTCGCATAGTGTCGGAGGCGATTGACCTGGCCAGATCCAGCTTGTTCGAGAGCCGAATCTTGAGCAAGTTCAGCGGCGTTGAGCGGATCTTGATTGCTGGTGCCGGTGGCGGGTTCGATCTGCTCAGTGGGCTGCCTATCGCGTTCGAGTTGCACGGGCGTGGGAAGGAGGTCTTCCTTGCGAACCTGACGTTCACGGCAGTCGGTCGTACCGGGGCGATTCCTCTGGCGCCGGGGGTTTTCGAGGTTCACGCTGACACTGCTGGTTCGCAGAATTACTTCCCGGAGAAGCATCTCGCGGTGTGGCTGGCTGACCATGGTTATCCCGATCGCGTCTTCATGGTTCGTAAGGGCGGTCCGGCCGACGTTCGGGCCGCGTATGCCTGGCTGGCACGGGAATTGCGGATTGACGCGCTGGTATTGGTTGATGGGGGTACCGATCTGCTGATGACCGGTGATGAAGCTGGCTTGGGGACTCCGGTGGAGGACATCACTAGCTTGCTGGCGGGGCATTCACTCGATTTGCCCGTCAAGCTGGCGGTGTGTGTTGGGTTTGGCGTTGACGCTCACCATGGGGTTTGTCATGCGCATTTTCTGGAGAATGTTGCTGCACTTGCCAAACTTGGTGCGTACCTTGGCGTTTTCGCGTTGATGCCCGGGATGCCTGCTGTTGATGCTTGGCTTGATGCTGTGGATTGGGTGCAGGGGCGTACGCCTGGGCGGGAAAGTATTGTGTGTGCGTCGATTACGGATGCTGCTCGTGGCGAGTTCGGGGATCATCACTCGCTGGGGCGGACTCGGGATAAGGGGGTCGAGTTGTTCGTCAATCCGCTGATGTCGATGGTGTGGGGGTTTGAGCTGGATGCGGTTGCGGGGCAGGTGAAGTACCGCGAGCATATTGAGCATGCGACCTCGCCGTTCGAGGTTGCTGCAGCTATCGAGGCGTTTCGCGATCAGATACCGCTGCGGCCGCGGCGGGCGATTCCTGGGTGACGACGCTCGTGTTTGTGAAACGATCGCGACCGGGAACTGGTGGCGGGGGTTACTCGGGGAATGCCGCCACCAGTTCCCGGTGATCGAGTGTCCAGGTGGGTTAGAGGATGGCTACGGCCACGACCAGGCCGAGGGCGAAGTGGGCGGCGGAGACTACCAGGGCTTCGGCGGCGAAGGTGGGGCTGTGGAGGACGGCGCCGATGTCGATGCCGAGGACTCGTTCCAGGATTCGGACGGAGACTACCTGGACGACTATGCCTACGGCGCCGAAGATCAGGGAGCGGATCAGGCCGCCGGCGAGGTCGCCGCCGGAGGCGTAGATGGCGAGGACCACGATGAAGGCCATGCTGAGCATGCCTGCGGCGCTTACGGTTACGGCGTTGGGGAGGCCTTGGGCTACCAGGTTGCGGAGTTTGCCGGGGGTGGTGAGGTCTACGGCGAAGAAGCCGGCGAGTACGAGGACCAGGCCTACCAGGGCGTAGAGGAGGATGGCGCCAACGCCTTCACCGAGTGAGCTCCAGTAGCCCTCTTCGAGTGCGAGAACGGTCGTCATCGGGGGATCCTTCGGGTGCGGTGGTGGGACTGGGGGAGTATTTCAGGATTCGGGGATGCGGTGGGGGATGAATGCGGCGCCGTCGTCGGTGATGAGGCCGGCCGTTTCCCGGATGCCCAGGCCGGCGGCGGTGTCGCCTACCATCCAGGCGCCGAGGACGGGGCGCATGCCGTCGAATTCTGGCAGCGGGTCCAGCAATTGGTAGACGAAACCTTCGGCGCCGTAGACGCCGCCGGTGGCGGTTTCCATGCCGGCGCCGACGATGGTCATGTTGGCGCCCTCGCGGCCGAGTTTCGGTTTGCGGATGTACTCGGTGAGTTCGTGCGGGTCGTCGAGGTAGGCGGGGAGCAGGTTGGGGTGGCCGGGATACATTTCCCACAGGACGGCCAGCAGCGCCTTGTTGGAGAGCATGGTCTTCCACAGCGGCTCTACCCACATGGTCGCGGGGAGCGACTGGACCACGCGCTGGCCGAACTGGTCGTCGAGCACCCATTCCCAGGGGTAGAGCTTGAAGATGGATTCGATGGGGGCTTCGGCGAGATCGACGAAACGTTCCAGCTCCGTGTCGAATCCGACTTCCTCGATGGGCAGGGCGACGGTGTCGAAACCTGCTTCGGCGGCGGTCTCCTGCATGTAGGCGGTGGTGACATTGTCCTCGCCGGTGGCATCCGCGCCCGACCAGGTGAAGTGCAGGTCCGTCTTCGGAAGCACATCCCGGAGTTCGGTCCAGCGTTCGACGAGCTTCTCGTGCAAGGAATTCCACTGGTCGTCACCCGGGTGGGTGTCGGTGAGCCAGTGCCACTGGACGATTGCGGCCTCCAGCAGCGACGTCGGCGTATCGGCGTTGTACTCCAGGAGTTTCGCGGGGCCGCGGCCGTCGTAGCGGAGGTCGAAGCGGCCGTAGACGTAGGGGTCGTTGCGCTTCCAGGAGTTGGCGATGGGTTCCCAACTCCATTGCGGGAGACCGAAATCGGCGAAGCGCTCGGTGAGGATGATGTGTTCGACGGCGTGCACGCACATGGTGTGCAGGACCTCGACCTGGGCTTCCAGGGCCAGGATTTCGTCCATGTCGAATTCGTAGTGGACGGACTCGTCCCAGTAGGGGCGAGGCTGGCCGCTGGCGTCGCGGCCGGGTTTGCCGAAGACCAGGCCCTGGCTTTCGACGATCTGCTGCCAGCCCGCGCGGGGAGTGCTGCGCAGACGCCGCATTACGAGCCTCCTCCGCCGAGCTTCGCGCCGAGGCCGCCGCGCTGAATGGTGGTGCCGGTCTTGGTCTTGATGGACGCGCCCTTGGGCGCCACGGTGGTGCCGCCGGTCGGCGCCTGGCCGATGGTGTTGTTGCCGCCGTAGTAGTAGCGGTATTGCGAGCCGTTCAGGATGAAGATGCCGCCGATGCCGCCGCCGTGCGCCCGCGACCCGTCCTCGCAGTAGTTGTCGGGGACGACGATCTCCTGATTGTCCTGCGTGGCGGTGATCTTCTGCCCGTTGGCGAGGGTGACCTCTTGGCCCTTCTTGGCGATGATCGTGCAGTACGCGGTCACCTCGGGCGATTTGATCGCGCTGTAGGCGAGGTAGCCGCCACCCACGAGCGCCGCGACGCCCACGACGGCGGCGCCGCCGATCATGAGCCGCTTGCGCGACTTCCGCTTGGCCTCATCGGCTTCCGCTTCGGCCTTCGCCTTCTCCTCGGCCTGATACCGCGCCTTCGCGCGCGCCCGCGCCTCGGCCACCGTCGGCACGCGCGCCGTGGTGACGCCGGGCTCCTGCTGGATGATGCTGCCGCGCCGCGGAGCCGGATGAGCAGCGGGTGGCGCGGCCGGACGAGCCGCGGGCGGCTCGCTCACCGGAGAAGCCGCGGGCGGCTCGGCGCGCGGCGTGGCCGGAGGACCGGCAGGCGGCTGGCTCACTGGCGGCTGGGCGGAAGAGCCTGGTCGGTCGGATTCGTGCGCGGCACCGAAATGCCCGCCGGGCGCGTCCTCTGATCCCTGTGCGCCTCGCTCGGATTCCTCGGGTCCCGCGCCGAAATGCCCGCCGGGCGCCACATTCTCGCCGGATCCGGACTGGTCGTTCGAGTCGCCGGAGCCGCCGCGATGTTCATCAGCCAACGATCGACTCCTCGAACTCCCCGCGCACTAGCGCTCTTCGAACCCGGTCATGCCACCTTGGGCAGCGCCCCAGTCTTCCACAACCAGATCCACGCGGCCAGGAGTATCGCCCGAACGCAGCAGCGTCAGCAGCGTGTCGCACTGGTCGCGGGGTCCTTCGGCCACCACGTGCACCCGCCCGTCGCGGTGGTTGCGGGCATATCCGGTCAGGCCCAGTTCGAGCGCGCGCGACCGCGTCCACCAGCGGAAGCCGACGCCTTGCACATACCCGTGCACCCAGGCGCTGAGCCGGACCGGATCGGACATCACTCGTCGATCTTGAAGGTCAGGTTGACGGTGGTGCCGGCCTTCAGCGTGCGGCCCACGGTGCACACCTTGTCGATGGCCCGCTGCGCCGCGACCAGCAGCCGCTGCCGCGATTCCTCGTCGAGCTCGCTGAGATCGAGTTCCATGGACTCGGTGAGCTCCGGGTAGGTCTCGTTCTCGCGGTCGGCGTCGCCGGAGACCCGCACGGTGGCGTCGAAGCTGTCGCCGAGCCGCCGCGACAGGGTGAAGTCGGCGCTCAGGCCGGTGCAGCCGGCCAGGGCGATCTTCAGCAGCTCACCGGGGGTGAACGCGCCGGGCACGCCCGCGGAGGCGATGAGCACCTCGCCGCCGCGATTGTTGCGGCCGGTGTAGGCGCGGGTTCCGGTGCGCTCGGCCCACAACTCCACCGGGTCGGTGGACTGAGCGGCAGCGGCGTTCTGCGGTGCGGCGGTCTGTTCAGCCATGACCAAGATCCTCCCATTTGCTCGTGCCACGCGGTGCGAGGCCCATCCGGACTGCGAAACACGGAGCTGGTCAGCCGAATTCCGCAGTGACCTGGGCCACTGCGATGCGGGACGCGAAGGGGGTGTGGCGATGCGCTGATTCGGCGGTGCGGGCTTCGAGGATGTCTGCATGGCAACCGAGGACGATGAGTTCTGGGAAGAGCTGACGCCGGACGAGCGCGCGTCGTGGGTGCGGCAGGACCGGCTGATGTATGGCGGGCTCATTGCCATCGGGACGGTCATCATTCAGCCGTTTTTGACCTCTGGGTCGCTGAATGCGACGGCGATGATCGCGGTGATCTCGTTCGCGATCGCCTTGCCGCATCTGGGGGTGATGGTGCTGATCGAGGATTGGTCGGCTTCGGATGTGTATCCGAAGATGAGTCTGCTGCAGCAGATTGCCAAGTCGTTGGGGCTGGGTGGGTCGACTGTTGGGGTGGTTGCCGCGTTCTGGCATATCTCGTGGATCGCGGGGGTGGCCATGTTGGTCAGCGGGATCGGCGCGGGGAGTGCGCTGACGGCTTATCAGTCGCGGGTGATGATGCCGGAGAAGTTTCGGCGGGAGGCTGAGCGGGCTCGGCGGGAGGCGGAGGAGACGGCGCGGGAATACGGGCGGGGTGCAGCTGATGGGCGAGAGCGCGATGAAGGGGATGGCGGTGGGGGGAAGCAGTCGTGATTGCCCGGATGGCGTGGCCTGTGCGAGTTGCGGGGCTGGTGATCAGCGCGGTTTCGGGGTGAGGTTGGTGATGATGTCGGGGGTGAGGGCCTGCAGTCCGTCTTCATCCACGTAGGCGGCCAGTGCCAGGGCGTCGGCGGCGGGTGGGTAGCGGGGGTGTGGGACGGCGATGACCGTCATGCCGGCGGCGTGGGCCGAACGGAGTCCGTTGCTCGAATCCTCGATGGCCACGCACTGTTGGGGCGGCAGGCCCAGGGCTGCGGCGGCTGCCAGGTAGCCGTCGGGGGCGGGCTTGCCGCGTTCGACCTCTTCGGTTGAGACGGTTGCGCGGAACAGGGTGGTGACGCCCATGTGGTCGAGGACCACGTCGATCAGTCGTCGCGGGGAGGAGCTGGCCAGGCCCAGTGTGTACACGTCGGCGAAGCGCCGGATCGCGTTCACCGCGTCGGGCATGAGCGGGAGGTGTTCGGCGTAGCGGTCGCTCATGCGGGAGATGACGTCGTCGGCTACCTGTTCGGGGGTGCGCCGGCCGTCGAGCAGGTCCTTGCTGAGGTATTCGGCCCACTCGGCGGTGCTCATCCCCATGAGCCGAGCTTGGGTGTCGGGCAGCCACTTGCCGTGCATCTCGTCGATGTATCCGCGCCGCACCTCCTCCCAGATCGGTTCGGTGTCGATGAGCACGCCGTCCATATCGAACACGATCGCCGCAACAGCCATGGTGACCATCGTCCCGGTGTGCGGCCGGGGAGGTATCACCGGGGCGGTGTACGGCGGTGCGGACGCGCGAGCTTCAATCGTATTGAAGGTGGCGGATTTCGCGGCTACGCTCGTGCTCATGAGCGAAACTACTACTGCGAGTAGTAATTCCGGTTTATCGATGTCGCGACGGGGTTTGTTCGGTTCGGCGCTCATGGCCGCCGGGGCCGCCACGGCGGGTGTGGTCGCCGGGCGGTTGACCGCACCGGAGCAGGCGGACGACCGTCGCACCGAGCCGTTCCACGGACCGCATCAAGCGGGAATCGCCACCATCGCCCAGGCGCATGCGATCTTCCTGTCCTGCGATGTCGCGAAACCCGATCGGGGCGTGCTGCGCGAGCTGCTCGCCGGATGGACGGAGACGGCGGCCGCTCTCACCGCCGGGCACCGGGTGCCCGACAGTCCCGGCACCGCAGCGGGTTTCAGCAATCACACCGACTTCGCCAGCGATCTGGATCCGGCCCGGCTGACGGTGACCTTCGGTCTGGGTCCGGCCGTCTTCGACGATCGCTTCGGGCTGGCCGATCGGCGCCCGCAGCACTTGCAGCCGCTGCCCGGATTCCCTGATGACGCCTTGAATTCCGCGTGGACCGGCGGCGATGTCCTGGCCCAGATCTGCGCCGACGACCCGCAGATCGTCAGCCACGCCTTCCGCGCCCTGCGGGCGCGCCTGCCCGGCCTGGGCCGGATGCGCTGGACCCAGCACGGTTTCCTCGGCCGCCCGGCCGGTGGCGGCACCCCGCGAAACATGTTCGGCCACAAGGACGGTACTGCCAATGCCCGCCCCGGGACCCGGGAATTCGACGATACCGTCTGGGCGACCGCCGACACCGAACCCGAATGGTTCCGCGGCGGAACGTATCTGGTGTTCCGCAAGATCCGCATGAAGACCGCCGACTGGGACATGCTGCCGCTGGCCGAGCAGAACCGCATCATCGGCCGCCGCCGCGGGGACGGCGCGCCCCTGCACGGCTCGGACGAATTCGATCCGGTGGATCTGGAAGCCCGCGGCCCCGACGGCGAACTCGCCATCGCGCCCGCCGCGCACATCCGCCTGGTGAACGGCATTCCGATGTTCCGCCGCGGCTACAACTACGACTACGGCACCCTGCTGGCCACCGCGACCGCCGCGACCGAAGAGGTGGCTCCCCACGACCATCCCGCGGGCACCGACCCCAATCACACCCACGGCGGCCACAATTCGCTCGACGCCGGCCTGCTCTTCGCCGCCTATATGAACAACCCGCCCGAGCAGTTCATCCGCGCCCAGCACGCCATGGCCGGAACCGACCTGCTGAACGGCGTCATCCAGCACACCGGCAGCGCATTCTTCGCCATGCCGCCGGGCATGAAGGAAGGCGAGCCGGTCGCGGCAGGTCTCGGCCTCTGAGCGCCCGATTGGGAGACCCCCTCGTCCGGTCAGCGGGACTGCTTTTGTGAACGTGACCGCACATCGGCGCGTCTGGCTAGCGTGCCGTCATGGACATCTATGACCCGGAGCTGTACGTCGACGGGCCGATCCACGAGATCTTCGCCGGGCTGCGGCGGACACAGCCCGTCTGCTGGCAGGACATGCCTGGTGAGCCCGGGTATTGGGCCGTTCTCAAGCACGCGGATGTCGCCCATGTGGCGCGGAATCCGGAGCTGTTCTCGGCTGAACGCGAGGGCGTGATTCTGGAGAATCAGCCTCCGGAGCGGCTCGAGATGACCCGCAACATGCTGCTCATGATGGATCCGCCCCGGCACACCGAATACCGGAAACCCTTGGCGGAGCACTTCAAAGCGCGCGTGGTGGGGGAGATGGAGGATCGTGTCCGCGACCTCACCCGCCAACTGCTCGACAATGTCGACGGCGACGTCGAATTCGTGCACGACGTCGCCGGAGTCCTGCCCAGCCAGGTGGTCGGCGGTCTGTTCGGCATCCCGGCCGCCGACTGGCCGGACCTGCGCCGCTGGGCGGAACAGTCCACCAGCCAACAGGATCCGGATCTGGTCGGGGATTTCGACGCCACCGCCGAGGTCACCAAGATGGCCGTCTACGCCATCCAATTCGCCATGCAGCGCCGCACCGAAGCCCCGCGAGGCCGCGCCGAAGCGCCGCGAGCGGACCTCACTTCATTGATCCTCGCCGGAAACTTCGGCGGAAAACCCATGTCCGACATCGAATTCGGCAGCTTCTTCACCCAGCTGGTGACAGCGGGCAACGACACCACCAAAACCATGCTGTCCTCGGGCCTGCAACTGCTGCTCGACCACCCCGACCAGCTGAAGGCCCTGCGCGCCGACCCGGCCCTGATTCCCGGTGCGGTGGAAGAGATCCTGCGCTACGCTAACCCGCTGCACTACTTCCGCCGCACCGCCACCGCCGACACCGAGATCCGCGGCGTACCGATCAAGGCGGGCGACAAGGTCGCCATGTGGTACACCTCCGCCAACCGCGACGAGGACGTCTTCGCCGATCCGCAGCGCTTCGACATCCGCCGGAACCCCAACCCGCACTTGTCCTTCGGCCTGGCCCAGCACTACTGCCTGGGCGTCCACCTGGCGCGTCTGGAGGGGCGAGTGTTCTTCGAGGAACTGCTCGCCCGCTTCCCGGACATCGAGCGCATCGGCCCGGCGCGCCGCATTCGCTCCAACCTCAACAACGGCCTGAAGGCGCTGCCGATCCGCCTGTCCCGCTGATCAGATCTGGAACCGGTACCCCATGCCCGCCTCGGTCAGCAGATGCTTGGGCTGTGACGGGTCGTCCTCGAGCTTGCGCCGCAACTGCGCGAGATACACACGCAGGTAGTGGGTTTCGGTGGCATACGCCGGACCCCAGACCTCGCGCAACAGTTCGCGCCGCCCGACCAGCTTGCCCTGATTGCGGACCAGCATTTCCAGCACGCCCCATTCGGTGGGCGTGAGGTGCACGTCCTTGCCGTGGCGGATGACCTTCTTGGCGGACAGATCCACGGTGAACGACGACGTCTCGATGATCGGTTCGGAGGCGTCGGCCGTGGCCGCGGACCGGCGCACGGCGGCGCGCAGGCGGGCCAGCAGCTCGTCCATGCCGAACGGCTTGGTGATGTAGTCGTCCGCGCCCGCGTCGAGCGCCTCCACCTTGTCGGAGGAGTCGGTGCGCGCCGACAGCACGATGACCGGTGCGGTGGACCACCCGCGCAGCCCGGCCAGCACCTCGATGCCGTCCATATCCGGCAGCCCGAGGTCCAGGATCACGACCTCGGGATGCTTCTCCGCCGCCGCCCGCAGTGCCGCGGCCCCCGTGGACGCGGTCGTCACCTCGTATCCGCGCACCGACAGATTGATGCGCAGGGCGCGCAGAATCTGTGGTTCGTCGTCGACCACAAGGACTTTGGTCGGCGCCGGCGCCGAGTTGGTCACCCGTTCTCCTGTTCATCGCTGGCTTGTAGATCGATCACCATTGTCAACCCTCCACCCGGGGTCGGCTCCGCGTGCACGGTGCCGCCCATGGCATCCACGAATCCTCGGACCACCGACAGGCCGAGGCCGACGCCGGTGGAGTTGTCGCGATCGCCGAGCCGCTGGAAGGGTTCGAAGAGCTGGTCTTCCAGACCGGTCGGCACGCCGGGGCCGGCGTCGACGACGGTGACGGCCACCCGTTTCCCGATGCGCTCCGCGGTCACCCGGACGGGCGTGGCCTGCGGAGAGTAGCGAATCGCATTATCGATGAGATTGGCCAGCACGCGTTCCAGCAGACCCTGGTCGGCGTGTACCGATACCGTACCCACTTCCACCTTCACCCGGTCCATGGCGGTGCGCCGCAGACCGCGGGTGCCCATGCCCATGAGCGCGCGGTGCACCACCTCGTCGAGGTAGACCCGCCGCATCTGGGGTTTCACCACGCCGACCATCAGGCGTGAGGAGTCGAGCAGATTGCCCACCAGCGCGGTCAGCTGATCCACGGATTCCTCGATGGTCTCCAGCAATTCGGCGGTGTCCTCCGGGGAGAACTCCACATCGTCGCTGCGCAGGCTCGACACCGCGGCCTTGGCTCCGGCCAGCGGTGTGCGCAGATCGTGACTGACCGCCGACAGCAGGGCGCGGCGCAGTTTGTCGGCCTCCATGACCGCCTGCGCGGCCCCGGCCTCCTCCCGCAGCCGCCGCTGATGCACCAGTCCCGCAGCCTGATTCGCGACCGCGCCCAGCACCACCCGATCGCCCGCCGTGAGCTGCCGGCCCGATAGCAGCAGCCAGTGCATATCGTCACCGGCCTCCAGCGCGGTCTCGGCGGCGGCCACATCGGCCGGCGGATTCTCGCCCACCGAGGCGATGACTCCGTCGTCGTCGACCAGGCTGACCGCGTCCTGCCCGTAGGTCTCGCGCGCCCGCTCCAGCAGATCCTGCAGATTCGCACCGTGCAGCACCGCTCCGGCGAACAGCGTCAGCAACTCCGCCTGCCGGGAGGCCTTGCGCGCCTCCCGGGTTCGCTTCGACGCCACGTCCACCAGCGCCGCCACCGCGACCGCCACCACCAGCAGGACCACGATGGTGAGGAAATTGTCCAGTTCGGCGATGGTGAGGCTGTAGCGGGGCGAGGTGAAGAACCAGTTGAGCAGCACCCCGGACAGCAGGGCCGACAGCGCCGCCGGGGCCACGCCGCCGAACAGCGCCACCACGATGACGCCGATGAAGAACAGTGCGCTCTCCCCGCCCAGTTCCAGCCAGCGATCCAGCCACAGCACGGTGACCAGGCAGATGAGCGAGGGCGCCACCAGCGCGGCCAGCCAGGACCGCAATTGCTGTTCGCGCGGTGTCAGAGACTGCCAGCGGAATCCCGGATTGGACTCTTCATGAGTCACCATGTGCACGTCGATCTTCCCCGACTCCTGCACTACGGTCGCCCCGATGCCCTCGTCGAGCATGCGCGCCCAGCGGGAGCGCCGCGAGGTGCCGAGCACCAATTGGGTCGCATTCGCTTGCCGGGCGAAATCCAGCAAGGTGGTCGGCACATCATCGCCGGTGACGGTGTGCAGGCTGGCGTCGAGACTGGTCGCCAGATCGCGCAGCCGGTTCAGCCGCTGCGTGGACACCCCGGCCAGCCCGTCACCGCGCACCACGTGCACCAGCACCAGTTCCGCGCTGGACTTGGCGGCGATCCGGCTGGCGCGCCGCACGATGGTCTCCGATTCCGGCCCGCCGGTCACCGCCACCACGACCCGCTCGCGGGCCTCCCAGGTATCGGTGATCTGGTGGTCCGCACGGTATTTGGCGAGCGCCGCGTCCACCTGATCGGCCAGCCACAGCAGCGCGAGTTCGCGTAGCGCCGTGAGGTTTCCGGGCCGGAAATAGTTGCGCAGCGCCGCGTCCACCTTCTCGGCGGCGTAGACATTGCCGTGGGACATTCTGCGCCGCAAGGCTTCCGGCGTGATGTCGACCAGCTCCACCTGATCCGCGCCGCGAACCACCCAGTCCGGCACGGTTTCCCGCTGCACCACCCCGGTGATCTGCTGCACGACGTCGTTGAGGCTCTCCAGATGCTGGACATTGACCGTGGAGATCACGTCGATGCCCGCGTCCAGCAGATCGTGCACGTCCTGCCAGCGCTTCTCGTGCTTGCTGCCGGGCACATTGGTGTGCGCGAGCTCGTCGACCAGCACCACGGCCGGCTGCCGCCGCAACACCGCCTCGACATCCAGTTCGGGCATGGAGGTGCCGCGGTACTCGACCATCTTGGGCGGAATGCGCTCGATGCCGTCGAGCAGTTCCGCGGTCTTGGACCGCCCGTGCGTCTCCACGACCGCGGCCACCAGATCGCGCCCCCGCTCCAGCCGCCGGTGTGCTTCCGACAGCATGGCGTAGGTCTTGCCGACGCCGGGGGCGGCGCCCAGATATATCCGTAGTTGTCCGCGCTTCACTCGTTAATCATCGCGCCCGGCGCGCGTAGTCCCGGACGGGCGGCACGGGCCGGGGTGCGGGTCGCCTCGGCGGCGGCCAGGGCCCGCAGGCACAGCGCGGCGGCCAGGAAGCCGAGGATCACCATCAGGGTGACGGCGAGATCCGGCACGGTCGTCTCCTTACATCCATGGCTGTCGGGCCGAGCCGGGTCGACTCGGCCGAGCTTCCCTGTCTACCGCCGGAACAGCGGAAATGCCTGGTCCTGACGCTTTCTTTACGGTCTCACCCGCGATGTTGACGGCCCGGGTGCGACACACCGGAGAAAGCTCGTAAGCAGGGCGTCAAGGCGGGCGTTTGGGACGCTAAGAAGCCGTAAAGGCCCTCGTTTTCGGCTCGTTTTAACGCTTGACTCGCTCCGGCGCATCTCGGGATGCGCAGCACAGAGAGAGGTTCAAGAGATGTCCGTCGTGGTGTTCACCGTGCTGACAGTGGCGATCTTTGCCCTGCTCGGCCTGATCCAACGCGGGGTGGAACGGCTGTGATCCAGAACATTGTCGGTCTGGTCCTGGCCATCGGCATCGCCGCGTTCATGGTCGCGGCGCTGCTGTTTCCGGAGAGGTTCTAAGTGAGCACGACAACCGCGGGGATCGTCTTCGTCGCATCCCTGATCATCGCGCTGGCCGTGGTGCACATCCCGCTCGGGGACTACATGGCCCGCGTCTACAAGGCCGAGAAGCATTCGCGCGCCGAGAAAGTCGTCTACAAGGTCATCGGCGTGCAGCCGGGCGTGGAGATGACCTGGGCGGTCTACGCCCGCAGCGTGCTGGCCTTCTCGGCGGTGAGCATCCTGTTCCTGTTCTTCTTCCAGCTGCTGCAGGGCAAGCTGCCGCTGCACCTCGAGGATCCGGCGACCGAGATGACGCCGGCGCTGGCCTGGAACACCGCCGTCAGCTTCGTCACGAATACCAACTGGCAGAACTACTCCGGTGAATCCACCATGGGTCACCTGGTGCAGATGGCCGGTCTGGCGGTGCAGAACTTCGTGTCCGCGGCCGTGGGCATGGCCGTCGCGGTGGCGCTGGTGCGCGGCTTCGCCCGCAAGCACACCGCCGACCTGGGCAACTTCTGGGTGGATCTGGTGAGGGGAACCATCCGGATTCTGCTGCCGATCTCGTTCGTGGCCGCGATCATCCTGATCGCCGGCGGCGCGGTGCAGAACTTCGTGCTCAACGACCAGGTGGTGGACACCGTCGCCGGTGCGACCCAGACCCTGCCGGGTGGTCCGGTCGCCAGCCAGGAGGTCATCAAGGAGCTCGGCACCAATGGCGGCGGCTTCTACAACGCCAACTCCTCGCACCCGTTCGAGAACCCCACCACCTGGACCAACTGGTTCGAGATCTTCCTCATCCTGATGATCCCGTTCTCGCTGCCGCGCGCCTTCGGCCGCATGGTGGGCAGCGTGAAGCAGGGCTATGCCATCACCGCCGTCATGGGCTGCATCGCGCTGCTGTCGATCGGGTTGACCAACCTGTTCCAGCTGCAGCACCACGGCACCGTCCCGACCGCCATCGGCGCGGCCATGGAGGGCGTGGAAACCCGCTTCGGCGTATCGAATTCGGCGACCTTCGCCGCCTCGACCACGCTCACCTCGACCGGCGCGGTGGACTCGTTCCACGACTCCTACACCAGCCTCGGCGGGCTCATGACCATGTTCAATATGCAGCTCGGCGAGGTCGCGCCCGGCGGCGTCGGCTCCGGCCTGTACGGCATGCTGATCCTGGCCGTGATCACGGTCTTCGTCGCCGGCCTCATGGTCGGGCGCACCCCGGAATACCTGGGCAAGAAGATCACCCCGCGCGAGATCAAGCTGGCCGCAACCTATTTCCTGGTCAGCCCGCTGATCGTGCTGGTGGGCACCGCCATTGCCATGGCCATGCCCGGACAGCGCGCGAGCATGCTCAACAGCGGCCCGCACGGGTTGTCGGAAGTGCTGTACGCCTTCACCTCCGCCGCCAACAACAATGGCTCGGCCTTCGCCGGCCTGACCGGCAATACCGAGTGGTTCAACACCGCGCTCGGCCTGGCCATGGTGTTCGGCCGCTTCCTGCCCATCATCTTCGTGCTCGCCCTGGCCGGATCGCTGGCCCAGCAGGGGCATACGCCGGAGTCGATCGGCACGCTGCCGACGCATCGGCCGCAGTTCGTCGGCATGGTCGTCGGCACCACCTTCATCCTGGTCGCCCTGACCTTCCTGCCCGCGCTCGCGCTCGGGCCGCTCGCTGAAGGAATCCACTGAAATGTCTGCCCCCACTGTCGAAATCGAGAAGCCCGAAGCGGCTTCCGCGCACCAGGGCGGCCGGGTCTCCAGCGGACTGTTCACTCCGCAGCAGCTGGTGAAGTCGCTGCCGGACGCCGTCAAGAAGCTGGACCCGCGCACCCTGTGGCGCAATCCGGTCATGCTGATCGTCGAGATCGGCGCCGTCTGGTCGACCATCCTGGCGATCGTGGACCCGAGCTTCTTCGGCTGGGCGATCGTCGTCTGGCTATGGGCCACCGTGCTTTTCGCCAACCTGGCCGAGGCCGTCGCCGAGGGGCGCGGCAAGGCGCAGGCCGATACGCTGCGAAAGGCCAAGACCGACACCGTCGCTCGCCGGCTGGTGAACTGGTCGCCGGGCGCGCGCATCATCGAGGAGAAGGTCGCGGCCCCGGAACTGCAGCGCGGCGACCACGTCGTCGTGGAGGCCGGACAGGTCATCCCGGGCGACGGCGATGTCGTGGAAGGCATTGCCTCGGTGGACGAATCGGCCATCACCGGTGAATCCGCTCCGGTCATCCGCGAATCCGGCGGCGACCGTTCCGCGGTCACCGGCGGCACCACGGTGCTCTCGGACCGGATCGTCGTGCAGATCACCCAGGAGCCGGGCGGCTCGTTCATCGACAAGATGATCGCGCTCGTGGAGGGCGCCTCGCGGCAGAAGACGCCGAACGAGGTGGCGCTCAATATCCTGCTCGCCGCGCTCACCATCATCTTCGTGTTCGCGGTGGCGACCCTGCAGCCGCTGGCCATCTTCTCCAAGGTGAACCTGCCGGGCGTGCCGGATTCCATCGCGCTCACCAATGACGGCATCAGCGGCATCGTCATGGTGTCCCTGCTGGTCTGCCTCATTCCGACCACCATCGGCGCACTGCTGTCGGCCATCGGCATCGCCGGCATGGACCGCCTGGTGCAGCGCAATGTGCTCGCCATGTCCGGTCGCGCCGTCGAGGCCGCCGGTGACGTGAACACCCTGCTGCTGGACAAGACCGGCACCATCACCCTGGGCAACCGCCAGGCCTCGGCCTTCGTGCCCATGCCGGGCGTGTCCGAGGACGAGATCGCCGACGCGGCACAGCTTTCCAGCCTCGCCGACGAGACCCCCGAGGGCCGTTCCATCGTGGTGTACGCCAAGACCGCGTACAACAAGCGCGAGCGGCACGCCGGCGAACTGGTCGGCGCGACCTGGGTGGAATTCACCGCGCAGACCCGCATGTCCGGTGTCGATCTGGCCGACGGCCATCAGCTGCGCAAGGGCGCGGCCAGCGCCGTCACCGAATGGGTCCGGCTGCACCACGGCGAGGTGCCCGCCGAGGTCGGTCAGACCGTGGACGGCATCTCCGCCTCCGGCGGCACCCCGCTGGTGGTCGCGGAGATCAAGGACGGCAGGGCCCGCCTGCTCGGCGTCGTTCATCTCAAGGACGTCGTCAAGGAAGGCATGCGGGAGCGCTTCGACGAGATGCGCCGGATGGGCATCCGCACCGTCATGATCACCGGCGACAATCCGCTGACCGCCAAGGCGATCGCCGACGAGGCCGGTGTGGACGACTTCCTCGCGGAGGCCACTCCCGAGGACAAGCTCGCGCTGATCAAGCAGGAGCAGGACGGCGGCCGCCTGGTCGCCATGACCGGTGACGGCACCAATGACGCGCCCGCGCTCGCGCAGGCCGACGTCGGCGTGGCCATGAACACCGGTACGTCCGCGGCCAAAGAGGCCGGCAATATGGTCGACCTCGACTCCGATCCGACCAAGCTCATCGAGATCGTGGAGATCGGCAAACAGCTGCTCATCACGCGCGGCGCGCTGACCACCTTCTCCATCGCCAATGACATCGCCAAGTACTTCGCCATCATTCCGGCGCTGTTCGTGGCCCTGTTCCCCGGCCTGGACGCGCTGAACCTCATGCGGTTGTCCAGCCCGCAGTCGGCGATCCTGTCCGCGGTCATCTTCAACGCCATCATCATCGTGGCGCTGATCCCGCTGGCGCTGCGCGGCGTGGCCTACAAGCCCGCGGCGGCCTCGAAGCTGTTGAGCCGCAACCTCGCGGTCTACGGCCTGGGCGGCATCATCGCCCCGTTCATCGGCATCAAGCTGATCGACCTCCTTGTCCAATTCCTCCCCGGGATGTCCTGAAATGCGCATGTCAACTTGGATCCGGCAACACATCGCCGCGCTGCGTGCGCTGCTGGTGCTCACGGTGATCACCGGAATCGTCTATCCGCTGGCGGTTTTCGCGGTGGCCCAGATTCCAGGGCTGAAGGACAATGCCGACGGGTCGCTGCTCGAGGCGAACGGGAAGACGGTGGGCTCCAGCCTCATCGGGCAGTCCTTCACCGACGCCGACGGCAATCCGCTGGTCCAGTACTTCCAGAGCCGGCCGTCCGCGGCGGGCGACGGCTACGACCCGCTGTCCACCTCGGCCAGCAATCTGGGCCCGGAACAGATCGTGGACTCGAGCCCGGACGAGCCCAACCTGCTGACCACGGTCTGCGCGCGCTCCAAGGCCATCGGTGCGCTCGACGGCGTCGACGGCGCCCGGCCGTTCTGCACCCCCGGCGGGGTGGGCGCGGTGCTGTCGGTCATCGGCCCGCGCGAGGCGAACGGCGAGGTCGACCATCCGACCAAGGTGGTCAGCGTCAACGAGTTCTGCTCGGTGAGCCCGGAGACCTTCCTGCCCGAATACAAGGGCGTGAAGGTGGAATGCGCCACCGCGGGCGAGGACTATTCGGCCGGGCGGATCATCCCGATCCGCGGCCATGCGCCCGATGTCTCGCAGGTGCCCGCCGACGCCGTGACCGCCAGCGGCTCCGGCCTGGACCCGCACATCTCCCCGGAGTACGCGGCCATCCAGGTGGCGCGAGTCGCCAAGGAGCGCAATATCTCCGAGGCTGACGTCAAGACGCTGGTCGAGGCGCACACCGACGGCCGCACCCTCGGCTTCCTCGGCGCGCCCCGGGTGAACGTGGTCGAGCTGAACATCGACCTGGACAGCAAGTACCCCTTCAAAGGCTGATCAAGGGCTGATCAAGGGCTGACGCCTATCGCCACCACCAGTCATCCCGGCGTGCTTTTGGCCGGGATCTCTGGCGTGTGGTGGATTCCGGCCAAAAGCACGCCGGAATGACGGGGAAAATGACTGGGAAAATGACGGGGAAGGGTCTGTGCGGTGTCAGCCCATCGGGCGGCAGTTGGCCGGGTTGGGCAGTTCGGTGCACGGCGTATTGCCGTAGGCGCGCAGGATGTCCTTGCCGGCGTCATCCGTGAGGAAACGCAGGAATGCCGCGGCGAGTGAATCCGCGGGGAGTTCGCCATTGCTGTAGGCGTATTCGACATTCCAGAACGGATAGGCGCCGGTGAGGGCCTGCTCACGCGTGGCGGCAGCACCGGCGATCGACACCGCCGTGATGCCGGAAGCCTTTGCCGCGTCGGCGGATTCGCTGTACCCGATGGCGCCGGGCAGGCCCGCCACGGTGTCCAGCATGTCCTTGGTCGACCCGACCGCGCAGAACGCGGGCCCGGGCGGTTTGGTGTTCTGGACGGCTCGGCAGGTGGCGGACGGCGCAGGGGGCTGTTCGTCGCCGAGAATACGGCCGCGGAAGGTCTCGCGGGTCCCGGAGCCCACGATCCGATCCACCACGCGCACCGGCAGATCCGGGCCGCCGAGCTGCTGCCAGTTGGCCACGCGGCCCGCGTACAGGTCCCGGATCTGCGACACGGTGAGATCGGGCACGGTGACGCCGGGATGGACGATCATGGTGAACAGCGACATGGCCAGCGGCCGGGGCAGCAGATCCGGATTCGGGAAGGCCGCGGTCTTCGGGCCGTCGGTAACAGCCAGCAGGCCCGCATTGCCCGCGCCTTGCTTGTCGACCCGGTCCAGCCCGCTCTCACTGCTGTCGAACGCGGTGTCGATCTCGGCTCCGGCGCAACGCTTCTCGTAGGCGCTCGCGGCCTCGTTCATGACCGATTCGAAGGCCGTCGAGCCGACGAGCGTCAATGTCCCAGTGGCGCAGTCGGAGGCCACCGGCTTGTCGGTGACCAGCGCGACGGTGAACTGGACCGCGATCACCACCACCAGAAAACCGATGAGCGCCAGTAGTTTCGGCGACAATCCGGTCCGGCTGCGGGTCTCGATGACCCGGCCGCCCTTCAGCCCGCCCTCCACCGTCGGCGGCGCGTACTTACCCGAGCCGGTGGTGCGCTGGAACAGCGCGAGAATCTTGTAGTGATCGCCGCGGTTCATCGGCACCTTCGGCAGATCGAGGACGCCGATCCGCTTGCCGTCGACGGTCTCCTCGTGCGCGCCGATCCCGGCGCCCGGCCGCAGGCTGTCGCCCAGGCCGCGCGGACTGAACTCGGTCACCGCCATGCCGATGACGCGGCGATCCTCGAAATACAGGTGCATGCCGATGTGCTGCTCATCGGGCACCGCGTAATCGCGGGTGTCGATGGCGGTCGCGCCATTGTTCTCGATGCGGATCAGCACGATCGACAGGTCGTGCAGCGCCGGTGCGTCGCCGTCCTCGGCGGGCGCGGTCAGCTTGCCCAGCACGCCCGGCAGCACCTCGACCAGTTCGGTGGGGTCCTCGATCCGGCCGGTGACCGGGGTGTCCATCTGGACCCGGTAGCCCAGCCGTTTCCGCCCGACGAGCACGAACTCCCAGACGAAGGCGACCAGCGGCACCGCGATACCGATGAGCGCGAGCACGATCTCTATGGGAACCCCGAACACCAAACCCCCGAATCGTCTTGTCCGACTGCATTGTCGGACCGTTGATCAGTAGCACACCGCCGTCGCCCGAGCATTTCGGCAACAGTTCACCCGCGCGCTACCGGGCCCGCGCTCTCACCACCAGCCGAGCAGCGGCCGCAGCTGGCGGCCGAGTTCCGGTGCGAGCGAACGCGCGTAGCTCGCGGTGAGGTGATGCTCGTCGTGATAGATGAGGATATTGCCCTCCACCACCGCGCAGACCTCCTGCTCGCAGACCGCGTCATTGAGATCGAGGGTGTGCACGCGGGGGAAGTCGGTGGCCGGATCGGCCGCGGGATTGGTCGAGGACAGCGCGTCCGGGCGCTGCATACCGCAGCTGAGGCGATCGCCGCCCGCGGCCAGGCAGTCGATGGCGCGATAGCGAATGCCATTGCGCCGCAACCACGGCGTATCGCGAATGGCGAGCACCTCCAGGCCGCGATCGGACAGCTCCGACCAGACATCCAGATAGTCCTGCGGGGTTTCGTCGCCGCCACTGTCGGCGGGGCGGGTGCCGGTGGTGAAGACGAAATCCGGGCGGTCCTCGCCGAGCCGGTCGATCACCTCGCGCGACCAGTCGCGGCAGTCCGGATTGCGCTGGCCCTTGTACATGGGCTCCTCGGCCACGGTGAGCGGGCAGCCCATCTTCAAATAGATGGTGAGCCGGAACCCGTACTGCTCGGCGAGCACCAGCAGCGCCGGAACCCAGTGCTCGGCATGGGAATTGCCGACCACTGCCACGGTGTGCGGGGAATTGGCGTCGCCGTAGGTGCAGGTGATGACCGAGCGGGTGTCGAAGTCGGAGATGCAGCCGTCGCGGGTGGGATAGGCGACATCGGCCGGGGCTTCCTCGATGGTGGGCCGCATCTGGGCGCGCGGCACCAGCGCACCCTCGGTGAGGGCCAGGGCGCCGGGGTATTTCGCCGGATCCAGCTGGCCGACGGCCTGCGCCTTGGCGCCATTGGTCCACTGCCAGGTCAGGGTGGAACCGAGCACCAGGACGCCGATGGCGGTGACGGCGGTGCCGATCAGCACGCGCGGGCGGGCGGCGACGGTCGGTCGCTTGCGCAGGCGCAGTGGCTCTTCGATCCAGCGGTGCGTGGCATAGGCGAGCACGAACGAGGCGAGGATGACGGCGAGACCGCCGAGCGGCCCGGCGCTGCGCTCGTGCCGTTCGCCCAGGTAGAAGATGAGAATCGGCCAGTGCCACAGGTAGAGGGCATAGGCGAATGCGCCCAGCTGCACGATCGGCGCGGCCGCCAGTACGCGGTTGACCGCCGGCTGCGCCTCGGTGCGCAGGCCCGTGCCCGCGAGAATGAGCGCGGCCGTCGCCAGCACGGGTAGCAGCGCCGCCGGTCCCGGGAACTGCGCGGAACCGTTGACCAGCCAGCCGCAGGCCACGATGGCGGCAATGCCGAACCAGGCGAGGGCTTCTCGCAGCGGGCGCGGCAGCCGCACCAGCGGCGCGGCAATGGCCAGCAGCGCACCGGTGAGCGGCTCCCAGGCACGCGCGAAGGTGTCGTAGTAGTTCCAGCCCTGCTGGGTCGAAACGCCGTGGGCCGCATAGCAGAACGAGACGAGCGCACCCGCGCCGAACACCACCGCGAGCGCGATTCGCAGGGTGTCGGGCCGCCCGGCCCGGCGCAGCACCCGATTGGCGCGCAGCAGCACGGGCACGGGGGCGAAACGCGTGAGCGTTGCCCGCCCGGTCCGGTTCAGCCAGGCCATGGCCGCGATGATCACCAGCAGGCCCAGATAGCACTGGCCCTGCACCGACATCGACCACAGATGCTGCAGCGGGCTCACCGACGGATCGGCCGCCAGATAGTCCGACCAGGACAGCGCCAGATACCAGTTCTGGTAGTAGAACAGCGAAGCCAGCGTCTGGGCCGCGATATCGGACCAGCGGGTGTGCGGGAGCAGCGCCACCGTCGCGATCACGACCGCCGCCAGCACCACCACCATGGCGGGCAGCAGCCGGCGCAGCGTGCGCTTCAGGGTGGCGGGCACGCCGACCGCGCCGTCGTCCGACCGGCGCAGCAGCATGCCGGTGAAGAAGAATCCGGACAGCACCAGGAAGACGTCCACGCCGCCGGACACCCGCCCGAACCAGATGTGGAAGACGACCACCAGGGCGATGGCGATCCCGCGCAGCCCGTCCAGGTCCAGCCGGTAGGCGGAGCCGGGCTGCCGCGCCGGGGCGGCGGTGGCGTCGCGGTCCGGTGCGGTCGGCGAGGTGTGCTCGGTGCGGAATATGGCCATGGCGGCGACCATTCTGGTATCCAATTGCCGGAAACGCCCAATCGCCACACCAGGGGTGACCGGAATGTGGCTTATGTCCTGATCAGGCGAATGCAAAATATCGCAGCCACAGATATGGGATCGCCACCGCGATCGTGAGGGTGGTCACCGCAATGCCCTTCCTGGTGAATTCCCAGAACGAGATGGGATGGTCGGATCGCTTGGCGATACCGAGCATCACCACATTCGCGCTGGCGCCGACTGCTGTGAGATTGCCGCCGAAATCCGCCCCGATGGCCAGCGCCCACCACAGGGTGTCCGCCTGTGCCTGGTGATCCATGGATTCCACCAGGTCGGCCACCAGGGGGCTCATGGTCGCGACGTACGGGATATTGTCGATGATCCCCGACAGCAGGGCCGAAACCACCAGGATCAGCATGGTTGCTACGAGCGCATTTCCACCGGTGACTTCGGTGGCGTATTTCGCCAGCCGGCCGATGACTCCGGTTTTCACCAATGCGCCGATCATCACGAACAGGCCGGCGAAGAAAAGCAGCGTTTCCCATTCCACCGCCGAGAGGTAATCGCGTTGCGGCAGGCCGGAAATCAGCACCAGCACACCCGCGCCGAGTAGCGCCACGATCGATGGTTCGAGATGGAAAATCGAATGCCCGAGGAAGCCCGCGAAAACCGCGGCCAGCACGATTCCGCTCTTGATCAGCAGTTTCGGATCGCGAATGGCCTCGCGCTCGTTCAACTGCATGATGTCGGCGACCCGCGCCGGATCGACGTCGAACGCGCCGCGGAACAGGCGCGGCAGCGCGAGGGTGAAGACCGCCAGCGTGATGAGCACGATGGGCGTCATGTGCCACAGGAAGGTGTTGAACGAGATGTTCGCCCGGCTGGCAATGATGATGTTGGGCGGATCGCCGACAATGGTCGCCGCACCGCCGATATTGGAGGCCAGCACCTCGGCGATCAGGTACGGCGTGGGCGGCACGTCGAGGCGTTCGCACACCAGCAGCGTCACCGGCGCGATGAGCAGCACGGTGGTCACATTGTCCAGGAATCCGGACGCGCCGGCGGTGATGAGCGTCAGCAGGATCATGACGCGCAGCCCGGATCCCTTGGCGCGCTTGGCCGCCCACACCGCGGCGAATTCGAAGATGCCGGTCTGCCGCAGCACGCCGACGATGATCATCATGCCGAGCAGCAGGAAGATGACATCCCAGTCGATGCCGGTCTCGTGCGAGTAGAACACATCGTCGGCGCTGGCAATGCCCAGCGCGACAACGATGCCCGCGCCGCAGAGCGCGGCCGTGGTCTTGTGCACGCGCTCCGAGGCGATCAGGACATAGGCGATGGCGAAGACCGCCACGGCAATGGCGGTCATCGCGACCGCCCCGGCGGGCTCAGTTGTGCAGCGCCACTTCCAGCAGCCGCGAGGCCGTGATCACCCCGAGCAGCTTCCTGCCGTCCATGACGGCGACCAGCGGCGTCTTGTACCGGGCCATGAGCGCGGCCACCTCGATCATATTGTCGTCGCCGTTCGCGGCGGGCAGCCGGCTCAACCGCTCCGGGATCACATCGCGGACCTTCTTGCCGCGCAGCCGATTCGCCACCTGCGAGCACATGGATTCGTTGAGCACCCCGGCCAGCGAGGGATCGTCCTGGACGTACTTGGGCACGATGAACAGCACCACGGTGGAGGCGGGCAGCACCGCGCACGGCGAGCCGTCGGCGTCGGTGACCAGAATTCCCGGTAGCCGATGGTTCGCCAGCAGCCTGGCCGCATCCATCGCATCGGAGTCCAAATCGATTACCGGATAGTCCTCGGCCATCTGCGCGGCATGCATACTCGCAGGATACGACGCTGCACCCGGCTGTCACGGGAGCAGAATACGTCAAGATCGAATTCGGGCCGCGCAACGGAAACTCCCAGGTCGGTTCGTGGCGAACCCAGGTCAGGGTTCCACCGCCGACCAGACTTCCCGGCACACCTGCTGTAAAGATGCCGTAAGCGACCGCCCGACAGCAAGTTACGCGCACCGGACGGGACCGGCCGCACCGTGCCGGTCCCGTGCCCGAATCTCAGTAGCCGCCCGGCTGCAGGCGCAGCGGCACGCCCAGGCGGTTCCACAGATTGATCTGCGCGGTGATGGCGACCAGGCCGCCGCGCTCGCCCTCGTCGAAGTGCTTCTCGACGCCCGCCCAGATCTCATCGCTCACACCGTGCACGCCCAGGCGGGTCGCGGCCTCGGCGTAGTCGAGGGCGGCGCGCTCGGCGTCGGTGAACAGCGTGGACTCCCGCCACGCGTTGAGGTGGTAGATCCGCTGTTCGGTCTCGCCTTCCTTGCGGGCCTCGGCGGTGTGCATGTCGATGCAGAACAGGCAGCCGTTGATCTGGGAGACACGGATTTTCACCAGCTCCCGGACGGTCGCGGCGAGCGGGCCCTTGCGAATGGCCATCTCGGCCTGCACCCAGGCCTGGTAGACCTCGGGCGCGAGCTGGGGGAGGTTGAGTCGTGACATGTGCTCGTCCTTTCTCGTCGGTACACAACTAGGACGCGGCGGCTCACGCGGGCGTGACGGGCCGCCGATGTGGGACCGGTCACGTCGTGTCCGCGCCCCGGGGCCGGGTGATCGGATTAGCCTCGTGGGCATGCCGATGGCTGATCTCGGGGCGAAGCTGCTGCGGACGCGCTGGTTCGTGCGAGCGCCGATCTGGTTGTTCCGGGCGCGGCTCGGATTCGTCTTCGGCGGACGGGTGCTGCTGCTCGAGCACATCGGGCGGAAATCGGGGGAGCGGCGGTACGTCGCCCTCGAAGCCGTGGACCGGCCCGACGAGAACACCGTGATCCTGGCGTCCGGCTTCGGCACCGGGTCGCAGTGGTACCGGAACTTGAAGGCGAATCCGCAGTGCTGGGTGAGCATCGGGACCCGCAATCACGTCCCCGCGACCGCGCGCATGCTGACGCCGGAGGAAGCGAAACCCGTGATGGCCGAATACAAGACGGTGCATCCGGCCGCGTACAAGGAGCTCGGCGGGATCATCGAGCAGGCCATCGGCGGCGATATCGACGATGTGCCCCTGGTCGAGCTGACCCTGTCGAACTGACCTTGCGGAGCTGATCCGCCGAGCGCTACGCGGTGAGCTCGTAGACCCGGTAGGGACTGCGGATCACCTGATAGGCCACATTGCGCACCTCCACACCGCCTGCGGTGCGGCCGAATTCGGTGCCCGCGTGGGCGTGCCCGTGCAGGGCCAGCGCCGCGCCGCCCGCGTCCACGGCCTCGGCCAATTCGGCGCAGCCCAGGTGCGAATAGATCCGCGGCGATTCACCGGCCAGGGTGTCCAGCACCGGCGCGAAATGCGTGAGGGCCACGCGGATGTCGCAGTCCAGGGTGTCCAGCGCCGCCCGCAGGCGCTGCGCGTCGCGCGGGCCGCGGCGATAGCGTTCGCGATGCTCCTCGGTGCCCTCATCCGGATCACCCGGATAGCCCGGGAAGCCGCCGCTGCCGCCCATCACACCGGCGATGCCGAGCCGAATGCCATTGAGCTCGAGCACGGTCGCGGTCCCGTCGAGCACCCGCACGCCGCGTTCGCCGAGCAGTTCGGTGATCCTGGCCTGGTTACCCCGGTCGTGATCGTGATTGCCGAGCACCGCCACCACCGGCACCGGCAGCCCGGACAGCTCGCCGCTCACCGCCCCGCCCGCGCGCAGGGTGCCGCCATTGGTGAGATCCCCCGCGAGCAGCAGGACATCGGCGTGGTCGCCCAGCCGTTGGAAGGCCGGCCGGAACCGCCCGATGGTCTTCTCGGTCATGTGCAGGTCCCCGACGGCGGCGATCCGCACGACGCGGCCATTGCCGCTATTGCTCCCCATACCCGTCAATCAGCCACAGCCGGTCGGTTCTGTCAACGGCATTGAACCGCGCGCCCCGGTACTACCACCTGGAAGGGTAGCTGCGATTCTGCGAAAGACGGCGATCCGGACAATAATTCGCTCGTGCAAGCAGTCTTCCTGATCGCGCTCGGTGTGCTGTTCTTCATTATGGGACCCGCATTGGCGGTGGTGATCGTGTCCGCGGTGCGGCGCTCGGCGCGAGAGCAACTGGCTGCGCGACGGCCCGCGAAGGCAACTGCTGTGCGCATGCCCGTAGGCGCACACCGCGCCGTTCGGCGCTGAACTCAACCGATCCCGCGCCGGCCCTCCCCATTCCGGCGTGTTCCTCGCCGGCCCGGTCATCCCGGCGTGGGGGTGGGGGGTGGGGCGCGGACACGCCGGGGGGTCCGAGCGCTAAACGCGCGGGCGCGCGCGGGGGGGGGGCGGCGCG